>JAEWHY010000128.1 GCA_023387555.1 Pseudomonadota bacterium | reverse complement strand
GCAGCCGCTCGCGGAAGAAGTCGGCTTCGAGATCGATGCGCTCGGCGAGTTCTTGAGCTTCGCCGCGGATCATGCGGCGCGACGCCAGCACCGCTTCCGGCGGCAGCGCCGCGATCCTTTGCGCGGCGGCGAGCGCCTGCGCGTCCACCTCGGTGCTGTCCGTGACCGCATTGACGAGACCGATGGATTGCGCGCTGGCGGCATCGAGCGGCTCGCCCATCACCAGCATCGCGAAGGCGCGGCGCGGGCCCATCAGGCGGGGCGCGAGCAGGGTCGAGGCCGCTTCCGGCACGAGGCCGAGCCCGACGAAGGGCGTCGTGAACCGCGCATTCGCCGAAGCGACCACATAATCGCAATGCATCAGCATGGTGGTGCCGACGCCGATGGCGAGACCGTCGACCGCGGCGACCAGCGGCCGTTCGCAATAGGCCAGCGCATGCAGGAAGCGCAGCACCGGATCGCCGAGGCCTTCGCCGTCGGCGGCGGCCTGCCGGAATTCGTCGAGGTCGTTGCCCGCGCAGAACGCGCCGGGCGCCCCGGCGATCAGCACGCAGCGAATAGCGTGATCGGTCTTGGTGCCGGTGAGGGCGGCCGCCATCGCGTCATACATCGCGGCGGTAGCGCGTTCTTCTTGTCGGGACGGTTCATCCGCACGATGCGGATGCCGCCGTCGTCCCTGATATCGACGAGGTCTGTCATGTCAGGCGGCTTCACCGGGCAATGGCGCGGCGGTGACCGACTCCGCGGCCTCCGTCACCGTCTTTTCAAGGCCGGCATTCAGCACCGCGATATTCTCGGCGAAGAACCGCGCGGTCGCGATGCGGTCGGCGCTGTTGCCGCTGCCGGTGCGGATCGCGGCGAGCGCTTCATTCGCCAGCAAGGTGCCGCCCGCGGCATGGCCGAACAGCCGCAGATACGGCGTCGCCCCGGCAAGCGCTGTGCGGGTGTCGGACGCAAGGCGCGCCAGCAGCCATACGGTTGCGCGCTCGAGGGCGTCGATCGCTTCGGTGAGCCGCAGCGCTGTCGCGCCAAACGCGGGATCGTTGGTGGCCTGCACGCGCTCTGCGATGTCGCGCAATTCCGCAATGAAGGCGTGCACCGTGGCGCCGCCGTTCAGCGGAAGCTTGCGGGTGACGAGATCGATCGCCTGGATGCCGTTGGTGCCCTCGTAGATCGCGGCGATGCGGGCGTCGCGATAATGCTGCGCGGCGCCGGTCTCCTCGATGAAGCCCATGCCGCCGTGGACCTGTACGCCGAGCGAGGCGACCTCGATGCCGATGTCGGTGGAGAAGGCTTTCGCCACCGGCGTCAGCAGGGCGGCCCGGTCCTGCGCGGCCTTCGCGGCGGCCGCGTCCTGGTCGAGATGCGAGCGGTCGAGCGCGACCGCGGTGGCGTAGCAGATTGCGCGGGCGCCTTGCGTCAGCGCGCGCATGGTGAAGATCATGCGACGGACGTCGGCGTGCTCGATGATGGCGTCGGAGGAGGGGCCGCCCGGCCGGTCGCTGCGGCCCTGCTTGCGCTCGCGGGCATAATGCAGCGCCTGCTGCATGGCGCGCTCGGCGATGGCGACGCCCTGCAGGCCGACCGCCAGCCGGGCCTCGTTCATCATCGTGAACATGCAGGCCATGCCGGCATGTTCCTGGCCGATCAGGTAGCCGACGGCGCCGCCCTCGTCGCCATAGACCATGGTGCAGGTCGGAGAACCGTGAATACCCATCTTGTGCTCGAGAGAATGGGCCCTCACGTCATTTCTTTTGCCGAGCTTCCCATCTTCTTCGAGCATGAATTTCGGCACGAGGAACAGCGAGATGCCCTTGGTGCCGGGCGGCGCATCGGGCAGCCGGGCCAGCACGAAATGAATGATGTTGTCGGTCATCTCGTGCTCGCCGTAGGTAATGAAGATCTTCTGCCCGAAGATCCGGTAGGTGCCGTCATCTGCGCGCTCGGCGCGCGCCCGCAGCGCCCCGACGTCCGACCCCGCCTGCGGCTCGGTGAGCTGCATGGTGCCCATCCATTCGCCGCTTATCAGCTTGGGAAGATAGGACTTTTTCAGTTCGTCGCTGCCGTGGAGGAAGAGCGCGTCGATGCCCGCCATGGTCAGCACCGGGCCGATGCCGAAGGCCATGGAGGCCGCATTCCACACCTCGATGCAGGCGGCATTCAGCGCCCGCGGCAGCCCCTGGCCGCCCCATTCCGCCGGCGCCGCGAGCCCGTTCCAGCCGGCCGCGGCCCAGTCGCGATAGGCCTCGCTCCATCCCGGCGGCATGGTTACGCGGCCGTCCTTGAAGGGGGTGCCGAACTGATCCCCCACCCGGTTCAGCGGGGCAATGACATCCGTGGCAAAGCGCCCGGCTTCTGTGAGGACGGCGTCGATGTCGTCGGCCGACAACTCGCCATAGAGGCCGGACGTCACTGCCTCGCCCACCCCCGCCCCATGCTTGAGCGCAAAAGCGATGTCGACAACCGGCGCGCGATAGGACATGGCACACTCCTGGACGCGGTCTGTGGTGTTTTCCACGGCTAGTGCAGGGCGTGGATGGCGTCAATGCGCAGCCGCAACGGGGCGAGGGGGCAGGTGCATTCTAAGACGGCGATCAGGCGACTGGAGGCCGGATTAGGCGTTGCGGTGGACGGAAGCCGCCGCTATTTTCCGCCCGGCCTCAATTGCAGGGTTCCATTTCGCGGGCTGATCGCCGCCATCGGGATATTGCTTCGAGGCCTTTCCTGACAAAAGTTGGGGCGTCGCCAAGTGGTAAGGCACCGGATTTTGATTCCGGCATTCGGAGGTTCGAATCCTCCCGCCCCAGCCAGTCACCC
>JAEWHY010000110.1 GCA_023387555.1 Pseudomonadota bacterium | reverse complement strand
CCGCGGCGCGCGCAAAGGGCATTCATCGCGGCATCGGCTTCGCCTCCTTCATCGAGGTGACCAATCCGAGTGCGGCCTTCTACGGCGTCGGCGGCGCGAAGATTTCGGCGCAGGACGGCGCGACGGTGCGGCTCGACGCCAAGGGCGCGATCTTCTGCCATACCGGCGTGTCGGAGCAGGGTCAGGGCGCGGAAGCGGTGATCGCGCAATGTGTCGCCTCGGCATTTGGCGTGTCGATGGACAACGTGCGCGTCATCATGGGCGACACCGACAATACCCCTTACGGCGGCGGCACCTGGGCATCCCGGGCTGCGGGCATCGGCGGCGAGGCGGCGTGGCAGGCCGGCAAGGCTCTGCGCGAAAACGTCCTCGCCGCCGCAGGCTCGATCCTGCAGGCCAGGCCGAGCGATCTCGACATCGACAACGGCATCGTGGTCGATAAAGGCACCAGGACCGAGCGCATCTCGCTCGAGGAGGTGGCGCGCGTCTGCTACTTCCGCCCCGACACGTTGCCGCCCGGCTTCCAGGCTGAACTCGTGGCGACGCGCCACTATGTGCCGCGGGCGTGGGCGTTCTCCTTCACCAACGGCATCCAGGCCTCGTATCTGGAGGTCGATACCGATACCGGCTTCATCAAGCTGCTCAAGCACTGGTGCGTGGAGGATTGCGGCACCGTCATCAATCCGCAGCTCGTGGACGAACAGATCCGCGGCGGCATCGTGCAGGGTCTGGGCGCCGCGCTGTTCGAACATTGCCTCTACGACGAGCGCGGCCAGATGCTGAACGGCAACATGGCCGATTATCTAGTGCCGATGGCGATGGAAATGCCGGACATGGAGGTCGGCCATGTCGTCACGCCGACGGCGGACAGCGAACTCGGCGCCAAGGGCGCCGGCGAAGCCGGCACCGCCGGCGCCCCGGCCTGCGTGATGAATGCGATCAACGATGCGCTGCGCCCGCTCGGCGCAATGCCGCTGACCGACATGCCGTTCACGCCGGGCAAGGTGTTGCGCGCGCTCGGGAAGGTGTAGACCCTTCCCTCTCCCCGCTTCAGCGGGGAGAGGGCGCAGCGAAATTGCACATCGTCGAAATCCAACGCAAACGGGCGCATTCAGCACGCGCGACCGCGCCAATCGTGAGTGGACGACGCTCCATCGCTTGATCACAATCGCGCCCGGCCACCCGCAAAGCATGAAAGCTGGGGAAGAGCCGCAATGAAAATAATGCGGAGGAAAGATCGTGTCGATGAACATCAAGGTCGGCCTCAAAGCCATCGAGGAAGCATCCGAGAAGCTCTCGAACTGGGGCCGCTGGGGCAAGGACGACCAGATCGGCACGCTCAACCATGTCACGCCGGAGAACATTGTCGAAGCGGCGAAGCTCGTGCGCAGCGGCAAGGTGTTCGCGCTCGGCATTCCGCTCGACCGCAACGGCCCGCAGACCGGCCTGTTCGGCGGGCGCTTCAATCCGATCCATCAGATGCTCGCGACCGGCACCGACGCCATCGCCGGGCAGCAGGACTGGAACAAGATCCGCTATGCCGACGACACGCTGAATCTCTGCGTGCAGGGCGCCACCCACTGGGATGCGCTCGGCCACATCTTCTACGAGGACAAGGCCTATAACGGTCACGACGCGAAGCTGATCGACTCGCGCGGCCTTGCCGTTCTCGGCATCGAGCATTCCAAGAACAAGATGGTCGGCCGCGGCGTGCTGCTCGACATCGCGCGCTTCCGCGGCGTGCCGTGGCTCAAGGACGGCGAAGGCATTTCCAACGATGAATTGGACCGATGCGCGCGCGCGCAGAATGTCGAGATCCGCAAGGGCGATTTCGTGCATGTGCGCACCGGCCAGATGGAGCGCTGCATGTCGGAGGGCGTGTGGGGCGGCTACGCCGGCGGCGATGCGCCGGGCGTGATGTTCGAGAATTGCTACTGGTGCCAGGAGAAGGAGATCGCGGCGCTCTGCATGGACACCTGGGGTTGCGAGGTGCGCCCCAACGAAACCACCGAGGCGAACCAGCCCTGGCACTGGGTGGTGATCCCGGCCATGGGGCTGTGCATGGGCGAGATCTTCTATCTCAAGGAGCTCGCCGAGGACTGCGCGAATGACGGTGTCTACGAATTCTTCTTCTCCGGCCCGCCGCTGATCATCACCGGCGGTACCGGAAGCCCGATCAATCCGCAGGCGATAAAATAGGTGGTTGCATCCCTCGCCCACTTGCGGAAGAGGACGGCGAAATGCGAGTCGTGGGTGGGCCGATACATTCGGCACGACCTCGCCCCCCGCCTCGCTTCGCTCGAAGGCACCTCCCCCTGTCGCGGGAGGGATAAAAAGGAGAACCACCATGCCCCGTTTCCTCAAGCGCGGCCTGTCCGCCGATGCCGTCGAAGCCGCCGATGCCAAGGTGCGCGCCACGGTCGAAGGCATCCTGGCCGACGTGAAGGCGCGCGGCGATGCGGCGATCCGCGACCTCTCGAAGAAGTTCGACAACTGGGAGCCGGCGAACTTCCGCCTCACCCCGCAGGAGATCGAGCGCGCGATCTCGCAAGTCAGCAAGCGCGACCTCGACGACATCCGGTTCGCGCAGGCGCAGGTGCGCAACTTCGCGCAGAAGCAACGTGATACCCTGCAGGATCTCGAGGTCGAGACCCTGCCCGGCGTCATCCTCGGCCACAAGCACATCCCGGTGAACGCCATCGGCTGCTACGTGCCGGGCGGGCGCTATCCGATGGTCGCCTCCGCGCATATGTCGATCGTC
This sequence comes from Pseudomonadota bacterium, assembly GCA_023387555.1. Classification (GTDB taxonomy): domain Bacteria; phylum Pseudomonadota; class Alphaproteobacteria; order Rhizobiales; family Xanthobacteraceae; genus Pseudorhodoplanes. Next base: position 753 of record JAEWHY010000110.1, on the reverse strand, counting down.
ACCGCGCGCGTTGCCGGCGTGAAGCGCATCATCGCCTGTGCGCCGCCGCATCGTGGCGGGCCGCATCCGGCGATCGTGGCGGCGATGCATTTCGGCGGCGCCGACGAAATCTATGTGCTCGGCGGCGTTCAGGCGGTGGCGGCGATGGCGCTCGGCACCGACACCATCGACCCGGTCGACATGATCGTGGGCCCGGGCAATGCCTATGTCGCCGAGGCCAAGCGCCAGTTGTTCGGCCACATCGCCATCGACCTGCTGGCAGGCCCGACCGAGACCCTGATCATCGCCGACGACAGCGTGGACGCCGAGATGTGCGCGACCGACCTGCTTGGCCAGGCCGAACATGGCCCGACCTCGCCCGCCGTGCTGATCACCAATTCGGAGAAGCTCGCGACGGAAACGATGGCGGAGGTCGAGCGGCTTCTCTCCATCCTGCCGACCGCGGATGCCGCAGGCCAAGCCTGGAAGGACTATGGCGAGGTCATCGTCTGCGACAGCGTCGACGAGATGGTGGCCGAAGCCGATCGCGTCGCCTCCGAGCATGTGCAGGTGATGACCCGCGACCCGGATTATTTCCTGAACCGGATGACCAACTACGGCGCGCTGTTCCTCGGACCGCGAACCAACGTTGCCTATGGCGACAAGGTGATCGGCACCAACCACACGCTGCCGACCAAGAAGAATGCGCGCTTCACCGGCGGATTGTGGGTCGGCAAGTTCCTCAAGACCTGCACCTACCAGAAGGTGCTGACC
>JAEWHY010000103.1 GCA_023387555.1 Pseudomonadota bacterium | reverse complement strand
GTCCCGGAACGCGCTGGTCGAATAGAATTCCACGTTACGGACGACCTCCCGCGCCTTCGCGTCGGGAGGGATGCGCAGGATGGCCTGCCGGCAAAGCCGGACCCCTTCGAGGTCGGGCTGGTAATTGCCGGCCGTGGCGAACTCGCGGGCCGCGTCGATGCCGCGCCGGGCGATGTCACTGGACAGCGCGACGCGCATCAAGCCGCCCGGACGTAGCAGCGACGTCAGGATCCGCCATCCCGCATCGGGATCGTCGAGATGACGCAAGACGCCGCCCACCTCGATGAGGTCGAAACGTCGGTCGAGCGTGCCAAGCCCGGGAATGTCGCCCTGTGCGAACTCCAGATTGCCGAGATCGAGGCGCGCCGCCTGGCGCCGGGCGTAGGCGAGATTGGCGAGGCTCGGATCGATCGCAAGGATCCGCGCGTCGCGATAGCTGCGGGCGGCGACGACCGCCTGCAGGCCGGTCCCGCAGCCGGCGACCAGAATGTCGGCCGGGGAGGCCGGCGCCACTGCCGGATCGAGCTCGATCGCCAGCCTTTGCCGGACAATATCCGCGATCGGAAGCGGCGTTGCCGCGGGCGCATTGGTCCAGCGCGGATAGGCGCTCTGCCCGTATTCACGCGCCGACCCGGACTCGTCGTTGACTGCAGTCAGCTTCGTTGTTGTTTCCCTCAGAGCCGCTTCCTCGACCGGCTCGCGGACCTGCTGGCGCAGAACTTCGCCCACCGGAACCGGCCAGTCGCGGCCGAGAAGCTGCTCTGCATTCTCCAGGCTGTGCAACGGGCGGTACATCGCAAGCGATGCGAGCTGGAACGGCGAAAGCGGTGCAGCGGTACGGATGGACGACAGCACACTTGCCGTCAGTTGCCCGACCCGCGATGTCTCGGACGAATATTCGTTGAAGACATATTCGGTCACGAAACACTGCCGCGCCAGCGAACTGCACAGGTTCAGCATGCTGACGGTGGCGTCCTGACCGCTGACGCAGCGCTCCAGCAGGTTGGCGCGAAGCGCCGTGAGGAAGCGTTCGATATCGACGTCGCCGGTCGGCGTCGCCTCCAGCAAAGCCCGCAACAGCGGCTCGTCCGCGGCGGCGATCTCGGCTTCCGATATCATCGGCTGCTGCTGACCCGCGGCGGCCCGCAGCCATTCACCCGACACGCGCCCGACAGCGGGGCCGATGATCGGATGCGTCTTGACGATGGAGGCGCAAAGCGGCGCAAGTTCCATCGGATCAACCCAGGCCTCGGCAAGCGCCCGCCGCAGGTTCTCTCGCACGGCAGCCGTCGGGTTGAACTGACTCGACCACATCAGGCAGCGCACATAAAGCGCCCGCGTCTCCGGGGTCTCCTGCGCGGCGAGCGCCCGCTCCGCGAACCCAAAGGCCTCGTCCGCCCGCCCCAACGACAGCAGCACAGCCGCCAGTTGCCGGGCGGCGACCGGCTGGTCCGGCTGAATGGCGAGGGTGCGGCGCAGGCTTTGTTCCGCGTCGTCGAGACGGTTCTGCTCCTGCGCCACCAGCCCGAGGTTCAGATGCGCGATCGCCAGATCGGGTTGCAGCGTCACGGCGCGCTGCCAGATCGCAATCGCTTCGTCACGCCGTGACAGCGCCACCAGAACGCGTCCGAGATTGGTCATCAGCGTCGCGTTGGAGGGCTGCAATTGCAGCGCGCGGCGCAGCGCTTTTTCCGCATCGTCCAGTTGCCCGAGGCGGCTATGGACAATGCCGAGTTCGAAATGCGCCTCCGCATAGCGCGGGTTCAGCGCAATCGCTTTCGCAAGGGGCTCGACCGCGTCCGCGGTATGGCCGGACGCATTGAGGACCGAGCCCAGGTTGTAATGGTAATCCGGATTGGCCGGCTCGATGGCGACCGCCTGGCGCATCAGCGAAATGGCATCGCCGCTCCGCCCGGTCTGATGCAGCAGGGCGCCCAGGAGGTGCAGAGCGGCGGCATTGCGCGGCTCGACCGCCAGGACGTCGCGGTAAAGCCGCTCGGCGTCGGAGCGGTGCCCGGCCTGGTGCGCGCGGAAGGCGGTGGCCAGCGTCGCGGCCATCGGGCTCGCTGTCATTCCGCCGTTTTTCTGAGCAGCCCGCCGTTGCTTGCGATTCATCTAACGCATTCCCCCAACCGCCATCGCGGGCGGCGTTATGCCCCATGCGCATGGCGCGCGGAAACTAATGGAGTGTGACGATGATTTGAAGCACCCGGGAAAAATGGGATTGGCAGCCGAGATGTTCGGTTGCGCAACTCGGCCGGAGTCGCGATATGATGGGTTCCCGTTGAACCTCAGTGATATTGCTCCTTCATGGCTCCACGAACCGCTGCCGACGCGAACCCCGTGAAATCCGCCGCCGAGGCATCGGGAAAGGCCGATGTCTTGCCCGACCTCGGTCCGCTCCCGGAATGGAATCTGACCGACCTCTATCGGTCGATCGACGCCCCGGAGTTCAAGCGCGATCTTGAGCGGGCGGAAACCGAATGCGTCGCCTTCGAAAAGGCCTACAAGGGTCGCCTTCAGGATCTCGCCACCGGCGCGCAGGCCGGTCAGTCGCTGGCGGAGCCGGTGCGCCGCTATGAGGCAATCGAGGATCTGCTTGGGCGGCTCCTGTCCTATGCGATGCTGGTCTATACCGGCAACACCGCCGACCCGAACATTGCGAAATTCTACGGCGACACGCAGGAGCGCATTACCGCGATCTCGCTCCATCTCTTGTTTTTCGCGCTGGAACTCAACCGTATCGACGACGATGTGATCGAAAAGGCGATGGCAGCCCCCGCGCTCGGTCATTACCGGCCGTGGATCGAGGATCTGCGCAAGGAAAAGCCCTACCAGCTCGAAGACCGCATCGAACAATTGTTTCATGAGAAGTCGGTCAGCGGCTCCGGCGCCTGGAACCGGCTGTTCGATGAAACCATCGCCAGCCTGCGCTTCAATGTGAATGGCCAGGAGCTTGCGATCGAGCCGACCCTCAGCCTGTTGCAGGATCCCGACGAGACGAAGCGCAAGACGGCGGCGGAAGCGCTCGCGGTCACCTTCAAGGACAATGTGCGGACCTTCTCGCTGATCACCAACACGCTCGCCAAGGACAAGGAAATCTCCGACCGCTGGCGCGGCTTTGCCGATGTGGCTGATGCGCGCCATCTGTCGAACCGGGTCGAGCGCGAGGTGGTCGATGCGCTGGTGTCCTCGGTGCAGGCGGCCTATCCGAAGCTGTCGCACCGCTATTACGCGCTGAAGGCAAAGTGGTTCGGCAAGGAGCGGCTGCCGCATTGGGACCGCAACGCGCCATTGCCGAAAGTGGAGATGCGCACCATCGCCTGGCCGGAAGCCCGCGCCACGGTGCTGGAAGCCTACGGCGCGTTCTCGCCGGTGATGGCGAAGATCGCGCAGCGCTTTTTTGACGATCGCTGGATCGATGCGCCGGTGCGGCCTGGCAAGGCACCCGGCGCTTTCGCGCATCCGACCGTGCCCTCCGCGCATCCTTACGTGCTGCTCAATTATCAGGGCAAGCCACGCGACGTCATGACGCTCGCGCACGAACTCGGTCACGGCGTGCATCAGGTGCTGGCGGCGCCGAATGGTCCGCTGATGGCGCCGACGCCGCTGACGCTCGCCGAGACCGCGAGCGTGTTCGGCGAAATGCTGACCTTCAAGAAGCTGCTGGCGGCCACCGAAGATCCGGTTCAGCGCAAGGCGATGCTCGCCTCCAAATGCGAGGACATGATCAACACCGTGGTGCGGCAGATCGCGTTCTATACCTTCGAGCGGCGCATCCATACCGAGCGCAAGAACGGCGAACTGACCGCCGACCGCATCGGCGAAATCTGGATGCAGGTGCAAGCGGAAAGCCTTGGTCCTGCCATCGAGCTGAAGCCGGGCTACGAGGTGTTCTGGAGCTATATCCCGCACTTCGTCCATTCCCCGTTCTATGTCTATGCCTATGCCTTCGGGGACTGCATCGTGAATTCGCTTTATGCGGTTTACGAGAAGGCGGAGACAGGTTTCGCGGAGCGCTATCTCGCGATGCTCGCGGCGGGCGGCACCAAGCATCATTCCGAGCTGCTGAAGCCGTTCGGCCTCGATGCCCGCGACCCGCATTTCTGGCAGGGTGGTCTCGGGGTGATCGAGCGGCTGATCGGAGAGCTTGAGGAGCTTGATCGGGCGGTTTGAAGCGCGGTCGAGCCAGGGCTGGCCTGTCAGCCAAGCCGCATGGGCTGGATCTCGGACATCATCGCGAAAGGTTGACGGAGTTCGTTCATGCTCAAAGGCAAAGTCGCCGTCGTGACCGGATCGACCTCCGGGATCGGGCTCGGTATTGCGCGCTCGCTTGCCGGTGCCGGCGCCGACATCGTGATGAACGGCTTCGGTGACGCGGCCGAAATCGAGGCGCTGCGCTCCGGCCTCGAACGCGAATTCAAGGTGAGGGCGATCTATCTCGCCGCCGACATGGCGAATCCGGCGGAGATCGAAGCGCTCGCGCAGGATGCGACCGCGAAGATGGGCCGCATCGACATCGTCGTGAGCAATGCCGGCATCCAGCATGTCGCGCCGATCCAGAATTTCCCGCCGGAAAAATGGGATGCGGTGATCGCGATCAACCTGTCGTCGGCTTTCCACCTGGTCCGCAAGACGCTGCCGCAGATGCTCGAGCGTAACTGGGGCCGCATCATCAATATCGCCAGCGCGCATGGCCTCGTCGCGAGCGTCGAGAAGGTCGCCTATGTCGCCGCCAAGCATGGTCTGGTCGGGCTCACAAAGGTTGTTGCGCTTGAGACGGCGCGCACCGGCGTGACGTGCAACGCGATCTGCCCGGGCTGGGTGCTGACGCCGCTGGTCCAGCAGCAGATCGACGCCCGTGCCGAACGGGAGGGCATCCCGGTGGCAAAAGCCAAGATCGATCTCCTCAGCGAGAAGCAGCCGTCGCTTGAATTCGTCACGCCGGAACAACTGGGCGGGCTTGCGGTCTTCCTGTGCTCGCCGGCCGCCGACCAGATCCGCGGGCAGTCGATCGCCGCCGACGGCGGCTGGACCGCGCAGTAGCGTTTGTCGCATCCGACGGGCTGGCGCGTCCGCCCGCGAATGCCTAGCTTTCGGCCGATGTCGGATTCCGAAGCCAATCGTTTCACCGCCCGCGCGCGCCGTTATGCCCGCGTGGGAACGGATGTCGGCGGCGTTGCGGCGCGGATCGCGGGCGCGCGCCTGTTCGGGGTCGGCCTCGATCGCGGCAAGAATGCCGCCCAACTGGCGGCCGCGCTCGGCGGGCTGAAAGGCCCGATCATGAAGGTGGCGCAGCTTATCTCGACCATCCCGGATGCGCTGCCGGCCGAATATGCGGCCGAACTTGCGAAGCTGCAGAGCGAAGCGCCGCCGATGGGCTGGGCCTTCGTGAAGCGCCGCATGACCGCCGAGCTCGGGGCCGACTGGCAAGGCAAGTTTGCCGATTTCGAGCACAAGCCCGCTGCGGCGGCCTCGCTCGGACAGGTTCACCGGGCGCGCGCGCATGACGGCACCGCGCTGGCCTGCAAGCTGCAATATCCGGACATGCAGTCGGCTGTGGAGGCCGATCTCAAGCAGCTCAATCTGCTGTTCGCGCTGCACCGGCGCATGGAGCCTGCGATCGACACCAGCGAGATCAACAAGGAGATCGGCGAGCGCATCCGCGAAGAACTGGATTACGAGCGGGAGGCCAAGCACGTCGCGCTATATCGCGAGATGCTCGCGGGCATCGACCTGATCCGCGTGCCGCGGGTGTGGCCGGAATTGTCCACGATGCGGCTTCTCACCCTCGACTGGCTGGAAGGCCGGCGCATGCTGGCCTTCAAGGAGGCGCCGCTCGAGGACCGCAACCGGCTGGCGCAGGCGATGTTCACCGCCTGGTGGTTTCCGTTCAGCCGCTTCGGGGTCATTCACGGCGACCCGCATCTCGGCAACTACAGCGTCTTCGAAACCGACGGCGTGCCGGGCGGCATCAACCTGCTCGATTACGGCTGCATCCGGATTTTCCCGCCGCGCTTCGTCGGCGGGGTCGTCGATCTCTATCACGGGCTGCGTGACAACGACGAAGCGCTGGTGGTGAATGCCTACGAGACCTGGGGTTTCCGCAACCTCAAACGCGAGTTGATCGACATTCTCAATATCTGGGCACGGTTCATCTATGGCCCGCTGCTCGACGATCGGGTCCGCACCATCGCCGACGGCGTGAAGCCGGGCGAATACGGCCGCCGCGAGGCCTTCCGCGTCCACCAGGCCTTGAAGGAAAAAGGACCGGTCACGGTGCCGCGCGAGTTCGTATTCATGGACCGCGCCGCCGTCGGGCTGGGCGGCGTCTTCCTGCATCTCAACGCCGAGCTGAATTTCTACCGCCTGTTCAACGAGGCGATCGAGAATTTCTCGTTGCCGCAGGTCGCGGCGCGGCAGGCGGCCGCACTCGACAGGGCCGGACTGCCGCATCCGGAAGCCTGACGGTACGGCACAGCTTTCGGATTTCCCACCGTTGCTCCCAATCTCCAATTGCGGTAACCGGAGGGTCGAAAAAATCTGGCTCTTACGGGGATCCAAATGGCTGACCACACCGAGGTGGCCTACACCACCGCCGACGGCAACGATTATACGGAGCACGAGCACACGTATCTGATGTTCCTTGCCATGGTGAAATGGGGGATCATCACCGTCGTGGCGGTGCTGGTCCTGATGGCCTATTTCCTGGTCTGAGGCCGGATCGTGGGGCCGGGGGGCCAAATGAAAATCGCGATTGCAGCGGAGTCCGACAAGGCTGAGCCGCGCGTTGCTGGCACGCCGGAAACGGTCAAGAAGCTGATCGGGCTGGGCGCTGACATCGTGGTTGAACCGGGTGCGGGCGTGCAGTCCGGCATTCTCGATTCCGACTACACAGCCGCCGGGGCGACGGTCGCCAAGGCTGCGGTCAAGGATGCGGACATCGTGCTCCGCGTGCGGCGTCCGCGTGCGGATGAACTCCTTGACTACAAGGCGGGCGCCATTGTCGTCGCGCTGATGGATCCTTACGGGCATGACGCCGCCGTGAATGCGCTGGCGAATTCCGGGGTCACCGCCTTCGCGATGGAATTGATGCCGCGCATCACCCGCGCGCAATCCATGGACGTGCTGTCGAGCCAGGCCAATCTCGCGGGCTATCGCGCCGTGATCGATGCGGCCGCCGAATACGGCCGGGCCCTGCCGATGATGATGACGCCGGCCGGCACGGTGCCGGCGGCGAAAGCCTTCATCATGGGTGTCGGCGTTGCCGGACTGCAGGCGATCGCCACCGCACGCCGCCTCGGCGCCGTGGTGACCGCGACCGACGTGCGGCCGGCGGTGAAGGAGCAGGTGCAGAGCCTCGGCGCGAAATTCATCGCGGTCGAGGACGAGGAGTTCAAGCAGGCCGAGACCGCGGGCGGCTACGCCAAGGAAATGTCCAAGGAGTATCAGGCGAAGCAGGCCGCGCTGATCGCCGAGCACATCAAGAAGCAGGACATCGTCATCACCACCGCGCTGATCCCCGGACGGCCGGCGCCGAAGCTGGTTTCGGCCGAGATGGTCGCCTCGATGCGTCCGGGCTCGGTCATCGTCGATCTTGCGGTGGAGCGCGGCGGCAACGTCGAGGGTGCAAAGCCGGGCGAAGTCGTGAACGTGAATGGCGTGAAGATCGTCGGCCATCTCAACGTGCCCGGCCGGCTCGCCGCCTCGTCCTCGGCGCTTTACGCCAAGAATCTGCTGACTTTCCTCGAAGGTCTGATCGACAAGAAGGAAAAGAAGCTGGCGATCAACTGGGAGGACGAAATCGTCAAGGGTACGCTGCTGACGCGCGACGGCAAGGTCGTGCATCCGAATTTCCAGCCGAAGACCTGAGGGCTGAGCATGGACCACGTCGATCCTTTCGTCTTCCAGTTCTCGATTTTCGTCATGGCCGTTTTCGTCGGCTATTACGTCGTCTGGTCGGTGACTCCTGCACTGCACACGCCGCTGATGTCGGTGACGAACGCGATCTCCTCGGTGATCGTGGTCGGCGCGCTGCTCGCGGTCGGCGTGCCGATCATGGAGTCGGGCTCGACCGTCGCGCGCATCCTCGGGTTCGTCGCGCTGGTCTTCGCCTCGATCAATATCTTCGGCGGCTTCCTGGTCACGCAGCGCATGCTCGCGATGTACCAGAAGAAGGAAAAGAAGTGAGCGCGACATGACCCCGAATATCGTCGCGCTCTGCTATCTCGTCGCAGGCGTTCTGTTCATTCTCGCGTTGCGCGGGCTGTCGTCTCCGGAGACCAGCCGGCAGGGCAATACGTTCGGCATGGTGGGTATGGCGATCGCCATCCTGACCACGCTGGCGGCGCATCCGCCCGCTGGCGGCATGGCATGGCTGCTGGTGATTCTCGGCATTGCCATCGGTGGCGGCATCGGTGCCGTGATCGCGCGCAAGGTGCCGATGACGTCGATGCCGGAACTGGTCGCGGCTTTCCATTCGCTGGTCGGCATGGCGGCGGTGCTGGTCGCAGCCGGCGCGCTTTACGCACCGGCCGCCTTCGGCATCGGCGCCGTGGGCCAGATCAAGGGCGCAAGCCTGATCGAAATGGCGCTCGGCACTGCGATCGGCGCCATCACCTTCACCGGTTCGGTGATCGCCTTCGCCAAGCTGTCGGGACGCATGAGCGGCAAGCCGATCATGCTGCCGGCGCGGCACGCCATCAACATCGCGCTCGGTATCGCGATCGTTGTGCTGATCGCCGTGCTCGCACGCACCGAAAGCCATGCCGCGTTCTGGGTTCTCGTGGCCGCTTCCTTCCTGTTCGGCGTGCTGATCATCATCCCGATCGGCGGCGCCGACATGCCGGTGGTGATCTCGATGTTGAACTCCTATTCGGGATGGGCGGCGGCCGGCATCGGCTTCACCCTCGGCAATTCGGCGCTGATCATCACTGGCGCGCTGGTCGGCTCCTCGGGTGCGATCCTGTCCTACATCATGTGCAAGGGCATGAACCGCAGCTTCGTCTCGGTGATCCTCGGCGGCTTCGGCGGCGAGGTGGCGGGACCTGCGGGCGGCGGCGGCGAGCAGAAGCCGGTGAAACTCGGGTCTGCGGAAGACGCCGCCTACATCATGAAGAACGCCGGCAAGGTCATCATCGTGCCCGGCTATGGCATGGCGGTGGCGCAGGCCCAGCACGCGCTGCGCGAACTCGCCGACCATCTCAAGAAGGAAGGCGTCGAGGTCAAATACGCGATCCATCCGGTCGCCGGCCGCATGCCCGGCCACATGAACGTGCTGCTGGCGGAAGCGAACGTCCCCTATGACGAGGTGTTCGAACTCGAGGACATCAACTCGGAATTCCCGCAGGCCGACGTGGTCTATGTGATCGGCGCCAACGACGTGACCAACCCGGCCGCCGAGGACGATCCGTCGTCGCCGATCTACGGCATGCCGGTGCTCCAGGTCTGGAAGGCCGGCACCGTGATGTTCAACAAGCGCTCGCTCGCCTCCGGCTACGCCGGCATCGACAATCCGCTGTTCTATCGCGACAACACGATGATGCTGCTCGGCGACGCCAAGAAGATGACCGAGAACATCGTCAAGGCGATGTGATTTAGTCGCCCCCGCGAAGGCGGGGGCCCATATTCCAGAGCGGTGGTTATAGGTCCCCGCGTTCGCGAGGACGACTCGCAGCAACGCTCTGCCTCCATCCTGTGTGCAGCGGGCATGCTCCGCCGGCCCTGTTGTTTGGCCGGCGCGGGCGCGCCCGTAGCGTGAAAAGGCGAGGGGAATGATGCGCCGAAAGACGCAGGGCATTCCTGATACGCCGCGCTCTGCCGAGCGCGGCCGCCTCACGGCGCATCATTCGCGGCGTTCTGGTGCGACGCCTGAGCAATCGCACTGACCCCGGGGCCGCGTTTGCGTACCTGCACCGACCGGGCGCAGGCCGTACAGCGAGGCTCCTCGCGCACGGGTCGTAGTGCCCGTAGAGCGGGGTCCCGGGGCCTCCCGGGAGTGCGGGTGACGAACCCAACACCCGCAGGCGCCGCACCCCGCTCCATCAACTGGCGTCACCGGTTGACGCCCCTCGTTGAGCGAGGCGGGTCAAGTTATATGCTTTTATTCCTATATTGTCAAGTCGGTCGTGTCGGATGGGTCGAGCGCAGCAAAACTCATCGATCCAAACGGGACCCCACATCCGCTCACGAGGCAGGGGCGCTTTTCTCCCGCGAAATCGATGGGTTTCGCTGCGCTCAACCCATCCTACGCACGGGCCCCGCCTCCCCGGATGTCTCTTCGCTCATCCGGGCTACGCGCCGCTGGTGGTCACGGCCTTGCAAGCGCCCCCTCAGGCCGTACATTGCAGGCCGAGATGAGGCTCGCATGAAGATCAAGGTTGTTGTCCACGAGGCGGAGGAGGGCGGCTTCTGGGGAGAGGTTCCGGCCATCCCCGGCTGCGCGAGTCAGGGCGAAACCATCGAAGAGTTGCTGGCGAACCTCCATGAAGCGATCGAAGGCTGTCTTTCGGTCGATGTGGAGACGCCGACGCCCGGCGGCAAAGAGCGCATCGTGGAAATAGCGCTGTGAGGTCGATGACGGGACGCGAGCTTGCGCGCCTCGTCGAACGCCATGGTTGGACCTTGCTGCGGATAGCCGGAAGCCATCACATCTATGGGAAAGCCGGCAGCGTCGTCCGTCTGTCGATCCCGATTCACGGCAGCAAGCCGCTGAAGACCGGCTTGCTCAGACATCTGCTCAAGAGCTCGGGAATTCCCGAAGCCGACTGGGAGTGATGCTACCTTGCCACGATCGGCTGTGCTTCCAGCATCGGCTCCTGCACGGGTACGCCGGTGAAGGGCGAGCCTTCCTCGAACCAGGATTTCGGCGCCGGATGGCCCCACAGCGTCTGGCGCTGCTTGTCGTGCAGCGTCCAGCGATAGGGCTCGAAATCCGGATCGACGGTCAGATAGTCCGAGGTGAACAGTTCGACTCTATGGCCGTCCGGATCGCGGATATAGAGAAAGAACGCGTTCGAGATGCCGTGCCGGCCAGGGCCGCGCTCCATGTTGTCGAGATAGCCCGATGAGGCCATCACGTCGCAGATGTGCAGGATGTCGAGCGAACTTGCGGTCCACACCCCGATATGATGCAGACGCGGGCCGGCGCCGTTGGTGAAGGCGAGGTCGTGGACGTTGCCCTTGCGATGCATCCACACCGCCCAGAGCTGCGGATCGGGCCCTTCAGTCTCGGTATATTCGGTCAGCCGGAAACCGAGTTCGGTGTAGAAATCATACGAGGCCTGCACGTCCGGCGTGAAGCAATTGAGATGGTCGATGCGCTGGATGCGCGCGCCCTTGTATTCGGCGTATTTGCGCAGCATGCACTCCGCCTGATCCATGCGGAAATAGAAGTCGAGCGGCATGCCGTGGATGTCGCAGGTGCGCAGCGTGCGTCCCTGGTGCTCGATCTCCGGGAACGACGTCGGATAGCCCTTGTGCGCGAACCAGAAGGCGGCGCGGTCGAGATCCTCTTCGCTCGCGACCTTGTAGCCGAGCGCCGGGATCGTGGCGTCGTTCTGCTTGCGCAGCACGATGGAGTGGTGATTGCGCTCCTCGACTGCGCGCAGGAAGATCGCGTTGTTGTCCTCCGCGGTGACGAGATAGCCGAGGCAATCGACATAGAAGGCGCGGGAGCGGGCGAGATCGCGCACGCCGAATTCGACATGGCTGGCGCGGATGATGTTGAACGGCGGGGCGAAGTTGGGTTTGCGGATGGGCATTCGGCGTTTCCTCAGTTTCTTGTCATTGCCGGGCTTGACCCGGCAATCCATCCATCTTCGCGAAGACGATGGATGCGCGGGTCAAGCCCGCGCATGACCGCGGTAGGTGGTCGCGCGCTCTCACGCTCCGATCTTCGGGATCTTGTGGTTGTCGAGCGCGATCGCGATGTTCTTCGTCTCCATGTAGAAGTCGAAGGAATAGTCGCCGCCGTCGCGGCCGATGCCGGACGATTTCACGCCGCCGAACGGCGTCGGCAGGTGGCGGACATTCTCCGAATTCACCCAGATCATGCCGGCATCCAGCGCCTGCGCCATGCGGTGGGCGCGGCCGACGTCCTTGGTCCAGAGATAGCCGGCGAGCCCGTAGCGCACGTCATTGGCCAGCGCGATCGCCTCCTTCTCGTCGGCGAAGGGGATCATGGTGAGCACCGGGCCGAAGATTTCCTCCTGCGCGATCTTCATGTCGTTGCGCGCATTGAGATAGAGCGTCGGCTCGACGAAATTGCCTTTTCCGCCATTGGCGCGGCCGCCGCCAACGGCGACCGTGGCGCCAGCCTCGCGCGCCGCATCGACGTAGCTCAGCACCTTCTCGACATGGCGCGGATGGATCAGCGGGCCGATCTCGGTCGCAGCATCGAGCGGATGGCCGATCTTGATCTTCTTGACGCGCTCGGCGGCGCGCCTGGCGAATTCGTCATAGATCGAGGCATCGACCAGCGCGCGGCTCGATGAGGTGCAGCGCTCGCCGTTCAGCGAGTAGATCATGAACAGGCAGGCATCGAGCGCGCGGTCGATATCGGCGTCGCCGAATACGATCACCGGATTCTTGCCGCCGAGTTCGAAATGCACGCGCTTGAGCGTCGCCGCCCCCTGGCGCATGATCGCCGAGCCGGTCGCGCTTTCGCCGACAAAGCCGATCGCCTTGATGTCGGGATGCTCGGTCAGCGCCTTGCCGGCCTCTTCGCCCATGCCGTGCACGACATTGAGCACGCCCGCGGGCAGCCCGGCCTCAAGGCAGATTTCAGCGAGCAATTGCGCGGTGAGGGGCGACCATTCCGCCGGCTTGTGGACGACCGTGCAGCCGGCCGCGAGCGCCGGCGCGATCTTCCAGGTCGACAGCATGAACGGCGTATTCCAGGGCGTGATCACGCCCACGGGACCGATCGGCTGGCGGATGGTGTAGTTGAGATGCGTGTCGGTCGGCAGCGACAGGCCGTCATTGGCGCCCGGCGCGCGATCGGCATAGAAGCGGAAATTCTCCGCGCCACGCAAAGCCGCTTTCGACATGTAGCGGATCGGCTGGCCGGTATCCATGCATTCGACGTAGGCGATCTCGTCGGCGCGCGCGACGATGGCGTCCGCGATCCTGTGCAGGATCGCGCGGCGCTTTTCGCCCGAGGTATGCGCCCAGTTGGTGCGGAACGCCTTCATCGCGGCCTTCGCCGCACGGTCGATCTCGGCCGCGCCGCCGCGCGCGACTTTGGCGATCGGCGCATTGTCGACCGGCGAGGCGGTCTCGAAGGTGTCGGCGCTCGTTTCCGGCTTGCCGTCGATCAGATGCGGGACAACGCCGCTGCGGAAGCGGGCGAGGTGCGTTTCGGCGAGAGCGATGGTGTCGTCGAGGGTGGTGGTCATGTCGGCCACGTTAATCTCCGCTTGCGCAGGAGTAACTCCCTCCCCCCTTGCGGGGGAGGGATGGGGAGGGGGATGAATGACTGGCGTCGAATCTGGTGCATACCCCCCTCTCGACCGGCCTTTGGC
>JAEWHY010000089.1 GCA_023387555.1 Pseudomonadota bacterium | reverse complement strand
GCCGATGAGGAACACGAGCGGCGCCCAGCCACCCAGGATGCCGAGGCCGATCACGAAGCCCGCGAACACCTTCAGCATGGCGTGTCCGGCCATCATGTTGGCGAACAGACGCACCGAGTGGCTGATGGGGCGGATGAGATAGGAGATGACCTCGATCACGATGATGATCGGCAGCAGCCACCACGGCACGCCCGACGGCACGAACAGCTTGAGGAAGCCGGGGCCGTGGTTGGCGAAGCCGATGCCGGTGATGATCAGCCAGACCATCGCGGCGAGTGCGAAGGTGACGATGATGTGGCTCGTGACGGTGAACGAGTAGGGCACGAGGCCCAACAGATTCAGCACGAGAATGAACATGAAGATCGTGAAGACCCACGGGAAATATTTCATCCCGCCTTCGCCAACGATGTCACGGATCATGTTGGCGATGAATTCGTAGCTGAGCTCGGCGATCGACTGCAGCCGACCCGGCACGAGCGCGCGCCTGTTCATCGCGAATAAATAGAAAAGTGGGATGAGCACCACCGCGATGACCATGAACAGCGACGCGTTGGTGAACGATACATCCCATCCGAACAGTTCAAGCGGGATGATCCGCTTGATTTCGAACTGCTCCATGGGACCATGTCCGGCTGCCACGGTCTAATCCCCTACCTGTCGTCTTCGTCCTCGTCGTCCGGTACGGACGGCGATGCAAGCTGCGATGCTTGCTGCTTGCGTTGCTCTTCCCGGGCTGCCCGGATCAGGTTCGACATGCCCGCGGCGAAACCGAGGATGACGAACAGGATCAGTAGCCACGGCCGCGTGTTGAGCTGGCCGTCGAGTGCCCACCCAATAAAACCGCCGATGCCGACGCCGACCAGAAGCTCGGCACCGAACCGGAAGGCCTTGGCGAACGCTTCGCCACGGACCCGGTCATCAGCCGAGCGTTTTACCGGCGCCCGGCGGGCTTTCGCCTTCCCGAGCTGCCTTCCGATCGCATCTGAGCGCTGGCGAAAAGCCTCTCGCTCCTCCGGGCTGATTTCGCCACGGTCCGGGGTAGGTTCTTTCCCAGCGGACGACATGGTTTCAACCGGCCCAGTTGCGTTTTAGAGGCTACCAAACGGCAGGTTTTATCAACGGCGCGCACCATAGTGACGGCCCCTGGGGGTGTCAAGAAAGCGCCGAAAGCATCGCGGGTGTTGAAGGGTACGGCGAAACCGCGCAGTCCGTTTTATCCGGGCGCTATTCGCCGTGGCGCTTGCGCAGAAGGAAGACGGCCTTTTCGCCCAACAGGTTCTGCAGCGCGATGGAATGGCGGATCGGAAGACGCTGGCCCGAAGTGTTAAAGGCGACCGCTTCCTCCACTTCGGCATCGACGAGCTCCGCCAGGTCGGCGAAATCCTTGATGGTGCAGAGATGCGCGTCGGCGGTCGTATACCAAGGGTCCGGCAGGTTGCGGGTCCGCGGCATGCGGCCGGTGAAGAGAAGCTCGGCTCGGATACGCCAATGGCCGAAGTTGGGGAACGAGACGATCGCCCGCCGCCCGATCCGCAGCAAGTTCTCCAGCACCGTCTTCGGCTGGCGGGTCGCCTGAATGGTGAGGCTGAGGATCGCGTAGTCGAAGGCCCGATCGGGATAATCGGCAAGGTCGCGATCCGCGTCGCCCTGGATGACCGACAGGCCGCGCATCACGCAGGCGTTTACCCGTTCGCGGGACAGCTCGACGCCGCGGCCGTCGGTGTTCTTCGTCTCGGCGAGCAGCTGCAGCAGCGATCCGTCACCGCAGCCGACGTCGAGGACCCGCGAGCCGGGTGCGACCATCTCGGCGATCAGCAGGTGGTCGACGCGCGCGGTGCCGGGGCCGTGGGTGTATTTCTGCATGGCGGCCTACACTTTCAGCCCGCGCTTGACCCCGGCCGCGCTCAGGAAGCCGCGGATCGTCGCGAAAAATTCAGGCTCTTCAAGGAGAAAGGCGTCGTGGCCCTTGTCGCTTTCGATCTCGACGAAGGAGACGTTGGCGGCGACGGCGTTGAGGGCGTGCACCACCTCGCGGCTCTCGCGGGTGGGATAGAGCCAGTCGGAGGTGAACGAGACGATACAGAACCGCGTCTTGGTGCCCCGGAACGCGTTCGCCAGCACGTCGTCCCGCTCGGCGGCGAGGTCGAAGTAGTCCATCGCGCGCGTAATATAGAGGTAGCTGTTGGCGTCGAAGCGGTCGACGAAGGTCGAGCCCTGGTGGCGCAGGTAGCTCTCCACCTGGAAATCGGCGTTGAAGGAAAACGTGAGCTTGGACCGGTCCTGCAGGTTGCGGCCGAACTTCCGGTGCAGCGCGTCCTCCGACAGGTAGGTGATGTGCGCAGCCATCCGCGCGACGGCGAGGCCGTTGCGGGGCACCTTGCCGAAGGAATGATAGTCGCCGCCACACCAGTCCGGGTCGGCCATGACCGCCTGGCGGCCGACCTCGTGAAAGGCGATGTTCTGGGATGAATGCCACGCTGCGGTGGCGATGGGGACGGCGGAGAACACGCGCTCCGAATGGCTCGCGGCCCATTCCAGCACCTGCATGCCGCCCATCGAGCCGCCGATGACGCAGAACAGCTGGTCGATGCCGAAGTGGTCGATCAGGCGCACCTGGGCGTTCACCATGTCGCCGATGGTGATCACCGGGAAACTGAGCCCGTAGGGTTTGCCGGTCTTCTGATCGATGGAGGCGGGCCCCGTGGAGCCCATGCAGCCGCCGAGGATGTTCGCGCAGATGACGAAGAAGCGGTTGGTGTCGACGGGCTTGCCCGGACCGACGAGGGTCGACCACCAGCCGGGCTTGTGCGTCACCGGGTGGGTGGATGCGACATACTGGTCGCCGGTCAACGCGTGGCAGACGAGGATGGCGTTCGACTTATCGGCATTGAGCTCGCCGTAGGTCTCGTAGGCGATGGAGATGGGGCCGAGCAACTGGTCGCAGGCGAGCTTCAGCGGCTCACTGGCCGGCAGGCGCAGCACCTTGCTCGAGGGATTGTTCGCCTCTGCGAGCCGCGGGTTCCGTTCGCCCTTGGCTTCGGCGTCCTCCAATGTCGGATGCACAGCCATTGCTCGTGCGCGCTCCCGGCCCGCGCGCCAGGCGAGGGCACCAAACAAAAAACCCGGCCGGATCTTGCGGACCTTCAAGGACCGCTCTCATCCGATAAC
>JAEWHY010000456.1 GCA_023387555.1 Pseudomonadota bacterium | reverse complement strand
ATGCGTTATCTTCACACCATGTTGCGCGTGCGCGACCTCGACGCCGCGCTCGACTTCTACGTCAACAAGCTGGGGCTCAAGGAAGCATTCCGGCGCGATGACCCGAAGGGGCGCTACACCCTGGTGTTTCTGGTGGCGCCGGGCGACGAAGCCGTGGTCGAGCAGTCGAGACAGCACGGCAGGCCGGGGCCGCTGCTGGAGCTGACCCACAATTGGGACACCGAGGATTATGGCGAGGCGCGCCATTTCGGCCACCTCGCCTTCGAGGTCGACGACATCTACGAGACCTGCGAGCGGCTGATGAAGGCCGGCGTGACCATCAATCGGCCCCCGCGCGATGGCCAGATGGCCTTCGTGCGCGCCCCGGACCGCCAGTCGGTCGAACTGCTGCAGAAGGGCGAGGCCCTGCCGCCGCGGGAACCCTGGGCCTCGATGCCCAATACCGGCCACTGGTAGCGGAAAAGGATTTTTTCCCGCGGGTGCATCTGCGCCTTGCCTCCCGGCGCAAGCCTCACTATACAGACGCCGGCCCGATACGGGCTGGTCAGCGCCCATCGTCTAGCGGTCTAGGACGTCGCCCTTTCACGGCGAAAACAGGGGTTCGATTCCCCTTGGGCGCGCCATTTTCGGTTAAATCCCAAATCACCTCTGCGATCGCCGCCTGTTGCCCTTGCGGCAGCGAAGGCTCAGCATCCGGTCCGCGACCGGATGGACGATTCTGCCCGCTTGTTTTCGATCCGATGACGGTCCAGCGACAAGGAGCAGACGATGCCGGCCGCAACCGAGGCGCTCATCAGGAGCCTGCCGAAATGCGAACTCCATATTCACATCGAAGGCAGCCTCGAGCCCGAGATGATGTTCGCGCTGGCGCGCCGGAACGGCATCACCCTGCCCTATGCGTCAGTCGAGGACATCCATGCGGCCTACAAGTTCGGCAGCCTCCAGGATTTTCTCAACGTCTATTACCAGGGCATGTCGGTCCTGATCACCGAACAGGACTTCTACGATCTCGCCTTCGCCTATCTTCAGCGCGCGCAGGCCGACAATGTCCGCCATGTCGAAATGTTTTTCGATCCGCAGGGCCATACCGACCGCGGCATCGCCTTTGAGACCGTGATCGACGGCCTGTCGCGGGCGATCGCGGATGCCAAGAGCACGCTCGGCGTGTCGGCCAGCCTGATCATGTGTTTCCTGCGCCATCTCGATGAAGCGAGCGCCGAGCGGACGCTGGATTCCGCCCTGGCCTTCCGCGACCGCATCGCCGGCGTGGGCCTCGACTCGGGCGAGCGCGGCAACCCGCCCAGCAAGTTCGCGCGCGTCTTCGCACGCGCCCGCGATGCCGGCTTCTTTCTCACCGCCCATGCCGGCGAGGAAGGGCCGGCCAGTTACGTCTGGGAGGCGCTGGATGTTCTCGGCGTGATGCGGGTCGACCACGGCAACCACGCGATGGACGACGACGTGCTGGTCGGACGGCTGGCGCGCGAGAAGATGGCGCTCACGGTCTGCCCGCTCTCGAACCTGCGCCTGCGGGTGGTCGACGACCTGCGGCATCACCCCTTGCGCCGGATGATGGACAAGGGCCTGGTCGTCACCGTCAATTCGGACGATCCAGCCTATTTCGGCGGCTACGTGAACCAGAATTACAGCGCGGTATCGCAGGCGCTGGCGCTCGGCCGCGACGAGATCGCGGCCATCGTGCGCAACGGCTTCCACGCCTCGCTCATGAGCGAAGCCGAAAGGACAGAGGCGCTCGCCGAGGTCGACCGCGTGCTCGCCGAGACCGCCTGAGGGCGGTCCTTTTCGCACCATGCAAAGCCGGCCGGGAGTTGCTATATTCGGTACTCGAATGGTGTAGCCATGAATGTCGCCGTCACGACAGCCGCCGAGGGTTTCCCGCGGAAAGCGTTCACGGTGGAAGACGTCAGCCGCATGATGGAGGCTGGCGTCATCCGCGAGGACGAGAAGTTTGAGCTGATCGAGGGGGAAATCGTCATGATGGCGGCCAAAGGTGTCGCGCATGAACGAGTCAAATCGGCACTGACGGTCGCGATCTCCCGCGTGCTGCCGGATGATCTGGCGATCGGCGTCGAAGCAACGCTACGCCTCACCGAGATGATCATGCTTGAGCCGGATGTCGCGGTTTTTCCCAAGGCCGTCTTCAAAAGGCCGGGAGCATTCGTTCAACTCGATCCGGGCGAGGCTCGCCTGGTTATCGAAGTCGCCGCATCGAGCCTTTCCTATGACAAGGGGCTCAAGGCGAAGCTCTATGCGCGCCACCGCGTCAGGGAATTCTGGGTGATCGACGCCCATACGCGAACGACGTGGGTGCATACCGGACCGACCGGTGACGGGTGGACGACAATCGCGGAACACGGCTCTCGTGATGCGCTCACCACGCCGACCTTGCCGGGCTTCCTGATCCGGCTCGCCGAGATTGACTGAAATCGCCGCTGAAATTTGTCGGAGCTAGCACCCGCAGCCGGCGCCCGCCGGCAGGCCGATGCGATGGATGCCGCATTCGGTGCGGCCGGAGTCGCGCCAGCGTCCGGCGCGCGCCTGTTCGCCATCCCGGGTGCGGCTGGTGCAGGGCATGCAGCCAACCGATGAAAACCCCATCTTCTCCAGTGGATGACGCGGCAGCCCTTCGGCCTCGAACACCGCCTCGATGTCCTTGCGGGTCAGCGCCGCCAGCGGATTGAATTTCAGAAGCTGGCCGTCGCCCTCGGCATGGGCGATCTGTGCGCGGGCGCCGCCCTGGAAGCGCTTGCGGCCGTTGATCCATCCATCGAAGGCGCCGAGCGCATCCGACAGCGGCCGGACCTTGCGGATATGGCAGCAACTCTCGGAGTCGCTCTGCCACAGATCGCGGTCCGGATCGCGCCGCTCGATCAGTTCGATCCGCGGCTTGAGCGAGCGCACATCGGTCAGCCCGAAGAAGTCCACCAGCCGGTCCCGATAGTCCAGCGTCTCCTCGAACAGCATGCCGGTGTCGAGGAACAGCACCGGCAGCGCCGGATCGACATCGGCGACGAATTTCAGAAGCACCGCCGATTCCGTCCCGAAGGACGAGACAATCGCGAGCCGCCCGGCCGGAACGGCTTCAATCGCCTTCTCGATCACCGCCTCCGGCGACGCGGACGCCAGCGCCTCATTCAGGCGCGCGGCGCGGACATTCACGGGATCGAGCGCGGTCATCAGGCAGGCTCTGCTACTACGGCGCGATATTGCGTTGAAGCAAGGTTCAGGCGCCGGCGCAAGGCGCTGACCGCCCCGTCGCCTGCAGGTTGATAGAACACGTTGTATCGCTGCAACGCTTCGCAGAACGCCGTTGCGTCCTCGGGCTTCCCGACCTCGAAGGAGTCGAAGCCGGCCCGGTGCAGCAGCAGGAACTGATCGCGCAGCACGTCTCCCGTGGCCCGCATCTCGCCGCGGAACCGGAAGCGCTCCCGCAGCGTCCGCGCCTGGCTGTAGGCGCGACCGTCCTTGAACGCCGGAAACACCAGTGCCACCAGCGCCAGCCGGTCGAGGTAAGGCGCCAGTTCGGCCACGTCGCGGTCGTTCGGCCAGATCACGCCAGTTGCGCCGGGGCGGCCGGCAATGCGGGCGGCATCGGCGAGGAAGCGGGCCGCCGACAGCAGCACCGGCCCCTCCTCCGGCACCGGGATGTCATCGGCGATCCGCCGATAGCGGTCCTCGACCTGTTCGGCGTTCCTAATGAGTGGCATAGACCCGCTCCTTGAATGGCTCGACCCCGATGCGCTTGACGGTCTCGACAAACAATTCATCCGGCCGCGCGCGCAATTCGACATAAGCCGCGACCACATCCTCGATCACATCGGCAACCTGCTCGTAGGGCACAGCGGGCCCCAGCAGCGTGCCGAGTTCGGCATTCTCGTCGGCGCGGCCGCCGAGGGTGATCTGATAGAATTCCTCGCCGTTCTTCTCGACACCCAGAATGCCGATATGGCCGACATGGTGATGGCCGCAGGCATTGATGCAGCCGGAGATGTTGACGTGCAGGCGGCCGATGTCGCGGGCGGCGTCCATGTTCCGGAACCGGCGCGTCAGTTCCTGCGCCACCGGGATCGAGCGCGTATTGGCGAGACTGCAGTAATCGAGGCCCGGGCACGCGATGATGTCGGAGACGAGGCCGACGTTCGGGGTCGCCAGCCCGATCGCATCGAGCGCTTCGAACAGCGCCGGCAGATCGCGCTGGCGCACGTGCGGCAGCACCAGATTTTGCTCGTGTCCGACGCGGATTTCACTGGCTGAATAGCGATCGGCGAGATCGGCGATGGCGTCCATCTGATCGGCCGTGGCGTCGCCGGGTGGCGCGCCGACCGGCTTCAGCGACACGGTCACGATTGCGTAGCCAGGCACCTTATGTCGCGCCACCGCATTGCGGTACCAGGTGTCGAACGTGGCGTTGGCTTCACGTGCCAGTCGCAGCGTGTCGCTCTCGGCGGCCAGCGCCTCGTAGTCCGGATAGCGAAAGCGCGCCGCGATTTCGGCGATCAGCGCGTCGTCGAGGGCCAGCGCACCATCCCTGATCGCCTGCCACTCCTCCTCGACAGCCGCAGCGAATTTTTCCGCGCCGAGTTCATGCACGAGGATCTTGATCCGCGCCTTGTAGATGTTGTCGCGCCGTCCATAGAGATTGTAGACGCGCAGCACCGCCTCGACATAGCTGAGCAGGTCGCGCTTGTGCAGGAACGGCTTGATGGTCTTGCCGATGAATGGCGTACGGCCGAGCCCACCGCCGACCACGACTTCGAATCCGACCTCGCCCTTGTCGTTCCGGTGCAGCCGCAGCCCGATGTCATGCACACGGATCGCAGCGCGGTCGTGATCGGCCGCGGTCACGGCGATCTTGAACTTGCGCGGCAGGAACGAAAATTCCGGATGCATCGTCGAATGCTGGCGCAGGATCTCGGCATAGATGCGCGGATCCTCGACCTCGTCGGGCGCGACACCGGCCCATTGATCGCTGGTGACATTGCGGATGCAATTGCCGCTGGTCTGCATGGCGTGCAGATGCGTTTCGGCGAGCACCGCCAGCACCTCGGGCATCTCGTCGAGCTTGATCCAGTTGAACTGGATGTTCTGCCGCGTGGTGAAATGGCCGTAGCCGCGGTCGTAACGGCGCGCGACATGGGCAAGCGTGCGCATCTGCTCCGAGGACAGCGAGCCGTAAGGGATCGCAACCCGCAGCATATAGGCGTGCAGCTGAAGATAGACGCCGTTCATCAGCCGCAGCGGCTTGAACTCGTCTTCGGTCAGAGCGCCGGACAGCCGCCGCGCGACCTGGTCGCGAAACTCGGCGACCCGTTCGGCCACCACGGCGCGGTCGAATTCGTCATAGAGATACATGACTCAGGCCGCCTCGCTGCCGGGCAGTGCGAAAGTCGGTCCGGCGACGCGGATGCGTTCGCGCAGGTTTCCCGGCCTGATGTCGCTGCCCTCGAGAATGACCGGCGCGACATAGGGACCGACCGCCTCGATGTCGCTGGCATGCGCGTCTTTCAGCAAACGCGTCGCCTCGTCCGCCGTTGTCGTCACGATCGCATCGTTCAATGATGTCGACCAGCCGCGCGAGGCAGTGCGATACACCACGGCTCCGTCGGCAAGGCGGTTTCCGGTGATCACCACCGGCCCCTTCACCTTTAGCTTTTGTTGTTGTGGGGCGGTCATTCGGCGGCCTCCAGAAGTTCGACGGCGTCTTTCCAGGCGCGGGAATGGGCGACCACGTCGCCGACAACGATCAGCGCCGGCCCCTCGCCGACGGATGCGGCGAGCGACGGCAATTGCGACAGCGTGCCGGTGATGCTGCGGGAGTCCGGACGTGTCCCGCGCGCCAGCACCGCGACCGGCGTCTGCGGATCGCGGCCGGCGGCGATCAACCCGTTGCGGACCGCAGCGCCCGCGGTGAGGCCCATGTAGACCGCGACCGTGGTGGCGCGATCGGCAAGGCCCGACCAGTCGATCTTCTCGGCGCCGTCGGCCGTATTCGCGGTGACGATGGAGAGCCGCGTCGCTTCCTTGCGGAAGGTCAGCGGCACGCCGGCCTCCGCCGCGCAGCCGAGCGCCGCGGTGATGCCCGGCACCACGGTGACGACGATGCCTTCCGCCTCGAGCGCGTCGCGCTCCTCGCCGCCGCGTCCGAAGATGAAGGGATCGCCGCCCTTCAGCCGCACGACGTTGCGGCCGGCCTTGGCCTCCGCGATGAGCCGCGCATTGATCGCGTCCTGGCCGATGCCGGGATGACCCTTGCGCTTGCCGACGTGAACGATCTCGGCGTCGCGGCGGATCCGCGAGAGGATCTCAGGCGACACCAGATCGTCGGTGAAGACGATGTCCGCCGATTGCAGGGCGTGGAACGCTTTCAGCGTCAGGAGATCGGGGTCGCCGGGGCCGGCACCGACGATCTGGACATGGCCTTGCCGCGGCGCCTCAAGCCCCGCCCGCTCGATCTCGATCCTCAGCGCGGCCTCAGCCTTGGCGCTGCGTCCGGACAGCAGCAGCGCGCCGATCGGTCCGTCGATCACGCGCTCCCAGAACTGCCGCGTGGAAAAGCCGCGATGGCGGAGCGCATGCAATCTGTCCCGATAGCGGCCCATCAGCGCGGCGAATTCACCGATCCGCTCGGGCAGGATTTCCTCGATCTTCTCGCGCAGCCGCCGCGCCAAAACCGGCGAGGTGCCGCCGGTGCCGATCGCGACCACGACATCGCCGCGATCGACAATCGATGGAAAGATGAAGGTGGAGAGATCCGGGCGGTCGACGATGTTGACCGGCACATTCATCGCGCGCGCCTGCGCGGCGAGTTGCTCGTCGAGTTCTTTGCCGGCGGAGGCAACAAGCGCGACCGCGCCGAGGAAATCGTCATCGGACGGCAACCCGATCTGCAGATCGACATCCGCTGCGTCGGCCTGGTCGACCACGTCACGCGACAGCACATGCCAGCGCACCGTTGCGCCTGCGGCCTTGAGGATGCGCAGCTTGGCCTGAGCCTCGCGGCTGTCGCCGACAAGGATCACCGGACCTGCGGATAGATCGAAAAACAACGGCAGGAAACGCATTGCAGCTCCGTTTGCGCTGGCGCGCCAGACATCTGTGCTGGCCGCCTGTATGGCATCGGAGCGGCAAAATGTGCTGCCGAAGTTCAATTCGAAGTTGGAAAAACTGCCCCCGATACGGCGTCCGCGCGCAAGAAATATTCTGAATGGGCGTGCGCATCGCGGCCCGGATAGAAAAATGTCCCACGAACGACAAAAGCCCCGGCACGGGCCGGGGCTTTCGCGAGGAAGCGTATTCCAGGCTTACTGGTTGGGAGTTGCGGGCCTCGGCACTGCACGATCCGCCGGCGTGTTGTCCGGACGCGCATTCGGGACCGTCGGAGCGGGATTGGCGGTCGACGACGGCGGGGCTGACGACGATGGCGACGACGATTGGCCGGTGGTGGCCGCCGGCGGCTGTCCGGTTTCCGCCGTCTGATCGTCGCGCGACAGGAAGCTCATCGCCAGAAGCAGTACCGCCAGTGCGGCAATGCCACCGATGATCCAATTCCAGTTGAAGCCGGTGTTCGCTGCATATGCGGCCTCGTTCATGGCAGGACGTTTCGGATCCCTCCGTGTCGGGTCAATGCGGTTGGGGTCGTAGTCGGACATCGCTCAATCTCCTTCGTGAAAACGCTGCCTCATCGTTCTCTCAGTCGACAATCGCGCAACCGTGCGATGGTTCCTGCACGCACACTGCCGCAGCGAGCGTGGAACCTCTCCGGAGCCGCGGCGTTTGCGGCTTCAACGTGAACCGGGTGGCGCCGGCTGTACTCGTCTCAATCGTGCGGTACGCGTCTCGATGACGAGCGGTCGGATCGTTGATCCATCGGTGATCAGACGATCAGGATTGATCTGCCGGCCGCGGTCGCAGTCGATCGCTTTCGTCCCGTGAAACGGTAAAGCGCATCGCCCGAGCGCAGGCCGCCCCTCCGCAGACCAACCGAAACGGCCCGCATATTTGCAACACTCAGGTCTGAACGCGCCAAACCGCGGTATTTTCGTAAAAGATGGAGAGATTTCCGGTTTCATCGCCGGCGCGAAGCCGCTTAAATCACGGCGCAATTTCGGAGTATTGCGTGCGCACCGTCGCTGTTTTGATTTTACTGGCTGTTACAAGCGCTGCGGT
This sequence comes from Pseudomonadota bacterium, assembly GCA_023387555.1. Lineage (GTDB taxonomy): Bacteria > Pseudomonadota > Alphaproteobacteria > Rhizobiales > Xanthobacteraceae > Pseudorhodoplanes. The sequence goes on along the minus strand of JAEWHY010000456.1, from coordinate 5,228 downwards.
TCACGCAGCGGAGACTCACGCAGCGGAGACTTCTGCAGCGGAGTCTTGGCCGCGCCCGCGGACCTCGACGTTTGTGGCTGACTGGTCATCGGCGCGCGCGGCGCTGCCGGTCATGCCGCAGTCCACGGCCTCGACCGATCCTTGGGACGCAGCCAATGTGCTTGCGCGCGAGCGATTTCCCGCCATCGCCAACAGTCCGGTCCCGGTGCTGCTGCCATATGCCATCGGTGACGATGCGCATGATCGCGCCACCGACGATGTGAATCCGGTCGAGAGCTATCTGTCGGGGTTCGAGCCGACGAAGTTCTTCCACGTCGGCCCAACCGGTTACGACGCGACCTTCGTCCTGCGCACGCACGACACGCCGGGCTTTGCCGATATCGGTTACAGGAATCCCGTCGTCGTGCAGATTTCCGCGTTCAATCTGCTTTACGAACTGCCCGAGCCGAAAGGCGCCGTCATCCAGCCGCCGGGCGACATCGCAAAGGATTTCCCCGGAATTCGCCGCCAGATCCTGGAGCACACGCTGCGCTACAGCTTCGAGCGCTTCGGCATTCCCTACGTGGTGTCGATCCAGTGCTATGACGGCCCGGAACGCCGTACCCGCCTCGCCTGCCGCAATGCCGATCGTGTCGCACTGCGCTTCCTGCGCGCGCTGCGCATGGTCGGCGGCAATCCGTTTGCACCCCAGACCACAACAACCGCGGCGGCCGTCGAACGACCGGATGCGACATCCGATGCGTTTCGCTATCACCCGGTGGGCAGTCTTGTTGCCGGGACCGCGATGCGCGCGGCATCGGGCGATCCCGACAAGACGGTTTATGCACGCATGCGTTTTCCGGCCGCCGCCGCTCCGGCCTATGTCAACACCCAGGCCTTCAAAAAGCACAGCGGTCTCGTGATCGCCTGGGCACCGGCAACGGGCGATGAAAGCGAGACCGACGCCGCCAGACCGCAAGCCACGCAATATGTCTGGCGTGACAACTTCTGCGAACGGCGTCACTTCGCCGTCGGTCAATGTCCATCCGGACTTGGCCATCAGGGCCAGGATATTCTCGGTCCGACATGCGACCCCGGGCCTCGCAAGCGTGACTGTCCGGCCAATCGCGACGAAGTGGTCGCGGTGCGTGACGGCATGATCCTGCGCGAGTCCTGGAACGACTCGTTCTTCCTCTCGGTCAACGCCAGGGGCGAGCGGCTGCGCTTCCGGCATCTGCATATGCATCCGCGCAAACTCGACGACGATCGGATCTTCAGCGGCCGCATCGTGACCGAGGGCCAGCGCCTCGGCACCATCGGCAATTACAATCGCCGTCCCGGCCTGACGACCACACATCTGCATTTCGAACTGCAGGTGCCGACGCGCGACGGCTATGTGCGGGTCAATCCCTACATGACCCTCGTCGCCTCTTATGAGCAGCTGATCGGCGCGCGCGGCAGCGAGGTCACGACGGCGAAGCCTATCACGGGCGAAGAGACGCCCGCCCCTGCGACCGCCGCATCCAATGGCGAAACGCCGATCAAGACCAATGCGGTGGAGGCTCCGGCGGCCGTAAAGGCGGCGGTCGAGCCGATTCCGCAACGCCTCCTGCCGCAAGGCGGCGAGGCCAAGTTCAAGGCCGCATCCAGGGCAGCATCCAAGCCAGCATCCAAGGCAAAGACCAGGAACAAGGCGCGGGCGAACGTGAGCAGCAAGACCCGGCTGGCCAGGGCGTCTGGCCGCAACCGGCGCTGACCGGTCCGGACTCTCCCGGTCTGCGCGCTCCCCGCGCGCCACCTTGCCCGATTGCGGTCAAGGTCACGCCCGATAGAATCCATCATGATGACGATGCTCGATTCGACGCTCGACCGCCGGCGGGTGCTGCAAGGCGCGCTCGCCACCGCGGCGGCCTGCGCCCTGCCCTCCGAATTGCTGGCGCAGAAAGCCGCCCAGCCTTTCGATCAATGGGTGGCAGCGTTCCGTGCAAAGGCCATCGCGCGCGGCGTTTCGGATGCGACCTATGACCGCGTCATGACCGGGCTGAAGCCCGACATGGGCGTATTCGCGCTGCAGCGTGCGCAGCCCGAATTCAAGGAACAGCTCTGGCAATATCTCAATCGCCGCGTGTCGGAGTGGCGCATCGTCACCGGCCGTGAGCGCGCCAGACAATATGCGCCGTTGTTCAAGAAGCTCGAAGCCGATTTCGGGGTCTCGCGGGTGACCCTGCTCGGGCTCTGGGGGATGGAAACGGCCTATGGCGATCCGGTCGTGTTCCAGAACCACATGCGCCCGATCTTTCCCTGTCTCGCGGCGCTGGCCTGGGGCGAACCGCGCCGCCGCGCCTATTGGGAAACCGAATTGGTCAACGCGCTGCGCATCGTCGAGCGTGGCTGGAGCACACCGGCCGAAATGCGCGGCTCGTGGGCCGGCGCCATGGGTCATACCCAATGGATGCCGGAGGTCTGGCTCAATATCGGCGCGGACTATGACGGCGACGGCCGAGTCAATCCGTTCGGGCGGCCCGACGACGCGCTGGCCGGCACCTGCCGTTACCTGATCCAGCGCGGCAAATATCGTCGCGGCGAACCCTGGGGCTATGAGGTGAAAGGCCCGGTCACCACCGTGACACGCACGTACGCGGACTGGGAGAAAGCCGGCGTGTCGCGCGCCGACGGCGGATCCTTTGCGATGCCGAACGCACGCGCCCGCGGATGGATGCCGGTCGCAGGCGGCCCGCGCTTCCTGATCGGCGCCAATTTCGATGCGGTGAAAAGCTACAATCCGTCGATGAATTATGCGCTGGCGATCTGCCATCTCGGCGATTGCGTGATGGGCGGCGGTCCCTTCGTGCAGTCTTTTCCGAATAGCGAACGCGCACCGACACTCGCCGAGGTGCAGGAAATCCAGCAGCGCCTGACCCGCCTTGGGTACGACACCGGCGGTACCGATGGCCGTGTCGGCGCGCAGACCATGCGCGCGGTTGCGAAATTCCAGCGCAAGGTGAACATGGAGCCCGACGGCTATGCCGGTGTGAGGCTGCTTGAACGATTGCGCCAGGTGTCGTGAGCGCAGCTTCTAAAAGCCGGCAGCGGGTCTCGTACAGACGAGTGGGCGTCGCGTTCAACGCGCGCTGGCCGCGGTCGCAATGCGCAGCGACGTCAGATTGCCGCCACGCGAGACGATCCACTCGGTCAGGAACGCGATGAAGGTCTTGACCTTGAGCGGCGTCTCCGGCGTGCGCGGATAGACCGCGATCAGCGGACGCGCCGGCGCATGGTAGCGCGGAAACAGCATCACGAGATTTCCGGTCGCGAGATCGTCGGCCACCACATAGCGCGGCAGCAGCGCCGCGCCGAGCCCGGCGATCGCCGCCTTGCGCAGGGCGAGCGCGCTGTTGGACGAAAACGCACCGGTCACTTTCACGCTGACCGGACCGCGCGGCCCCTCGAAGCGCCACAGCCGGTCATTCGGCAGCGCGCTCTGGTGCAGCAGACAGGGAAAGCGCGCGAGATCGGCCGGCGTGCCGGGCCGCCCCTCGCGCACCAGAGCGGAAGGCGCGGCGCACACCACCCAGTCCATCGGCGCGATGGCGGTCTCGCGAAGCGACGCATGGCGCGCCCGCCCGAATTGCAGCGCAAGGTCGAAGCCGCGCTTACCGAAATCCGCCGTCTGGAACGACACATTCTCCAGGACGAGTTGCACGTGCAGCCGCGGCTGCGCCCGCGCGAAGGCGATGACCGCATCGGCCAGATGCAGCGCGCCGAATGACTTCGGCGCAGCCAGCCGCAGCGTCCCGGACGGTTCGGCCGGCGTCTCGACCAGCGCCCGCTCCTGGCTCTCGATGTCCCGAAACAATTGTTCGCAGAATGTCAGATAAGAACGGCCCTGCTCCGTCAGATTGAGCGCGCGCGTCGTGCGATGCAGGAGACGCACCCCGAGCCGCTCCTCCAGCATTCCGACATGGCGCGACACCAGGGCACGCGACAGACCGAGCTGATTGGCGGCGATGGTGAAGCTGCCCGAACGCGCGACCCGCACGAAGGTCTCCATCGATCGCAGCCGGTCCATCGCGATTGTTTACTCCGCTGCAACAATGTTGTTCGCATTTATCGGCTTCATTGAACGAATGTCAAAATGCTACGGTGACGGCAACAACACGGGCGACAAGCCCGGCCACTCGAGGGACGGCCGCCAGGGACGAGCACGCATTCATAAAAAGGATCTGGAATGAACAAGCATGCGACGCCGGCAGCCGGCGCGGCAAAGGTCGATACGCCGATACCGGCCGGCGTCAACGAAGCGGGATTCGGCAGCGATGTGGTCGCTCAAACGCTCCGCGATCTCGATATCCCGTATGTCGCGCTCAACCCAGGCGCGAGCTATCGCGGGCTGCACGATTCCCTCGTCAATTATCTCGGCAACGAGCGGCCGCAGATGCTGCTCTGCCTGCATGAGGAGAGTGCGGTCGCGATCGCGCAGGGCTACGCCAAGGTCACCGGCCGGGCCATGGGCGCGATCGTGCATTCCAATGTCGGACTGATGCACGCCACCATGGCGATCTTCAATGCGTGGTGTGACCGGATGCCGATGGTCGTGCTCGGCGCGACCGGCCCTGTCGATGCGGCCAAGCGCCGGCCCTGGATCGACTGGATCCACACCTCGAGCGATCAGGGCGCGCTGGTGCGCGGCTATGTGAAATGGGACGACCAGCCGGCCTCGCCCGCCGCCGCCCGCGAATCCTTGATCCGCGCCAGCAACATTGCAAACGCACTTCCGCAAGGGCCGGTCTACGTCAATCTCGACGCCGAGATGCAGGAGGCCAAGCTTGCCGAACCGCTGCCGCCGATCGACGTGGCGCGTTATCAACCGCGCATTGCAACCGGCCCCGATGCCGAGTCCGTGAAAGAAGCGGCGGACCGTCTTCGGCAGGCGAAGCGTCCGGTGATCCTCGCCGGCCGCGCGTCACGTCGTCTGGACGCCTGGAACGCACGCGTTGCGCTGGCCGAGGCGCTGAACGCCCGCGTCATCACCGACATCAAGATCGGCGCATCGTTCCCGACCGACCATCCGCTGCATCTTGGCGCGCCGGGTTCGCTGCTGCCCGATGACGAAGGGCTCGCCGCCCTCGCCGAAGCCGATGTGATCCTCAATCTCGACTGGGTCGATCTCGGCGGAACGCTCAAGGGCGCCAAAGCCAATGGCTATGTGATCTCGGCCACGCTCGATCAGCACCTCCACAACGGCTGGA
>JAEWHY010000053.1 GCA_023387555.1 Pseudomonadota bacterium | reverse complement strand
GCGGTAGGCGTCGCCTGAGGTCGCGACCCGCGCCAGCGCGCGCGAGGCCATCAGGATGATGCGTCCGCCGAACGCCTCGATCGCCGCGATCTGTTCCTCATAGGCGCGGATCACATCGTCGATCGACCTTGCATCGTCCGGCCCAAGCTGGTCGGTGCCGGCGCCGGAGAAAACGAGACCGTTGCGCGGCTTCGCCGCCGCCACCGAGCGGCGGATCAGTTCCAGCGATTGCGGCCAGCTCAGGCCCATGCCGCGTTGCGCGGTGTCCATCGCCTCGGCGACGCCGAATCCGAGATCCCAGAGGTGTTCGCGAAATGCAATGGTACGGTCCCAATCCACCGCCGCATCGAGCCAGGGATCGGCATCGGCTAGCGGATCGGCGACCACATGCGCGGCGGCGAAGGCGATGCGGTTCAGCGGCGCGTTCACTTTCGCCGGAAAATCGCCGGGCGCAGAGACCGCAAAATTCTCCATGCTGCGGTCGGCGCGCGGCAGCGCGATGGTGAGGCCGGCACGCGGGCGTTCATAACGGTTCATGGCATCCTCCGTCATTCCGCGACGCGCCGCAGGCGCGGACCCGGAATCCACACTCCCGGTCGTGGTTATGGATTCCGGGCGCGCTTGCATCGCAAGCGCCCCGGAATGACCAGGCAACTAAACCTTCAACGCCGGCACATCGACGAAGCGGCGTTCCTTCCAGCTCTGCAATGCGCATTCGACCAGTTGCACGCCCTTGGCGCCTTCCAGCAGCGTGTAGCGATAGGGGGTGTTCTCCACGACATGGCGGATGAACATCTCCCACTGCACCTTGAAGCCGTTGTCGTAGACCTGATTGTCCGGCACCGGCTGCCAGGTGTCGTAGAAATCGATCGGCTGCTTCTCGTCCGGATTCCACACCGGACGCGGCGTGCCCTGACGCGGCTGGATCACGCATTCTGTGAGGCCCGCCACAGCCGAGCCGTTCACGCCGTCGACCTGGAACGTCACGAGATCGTTGCGATAGACCCGCGTCACCCAGCTCATGTTGATATGCGCGATCACCCCGCCCTCGAGTTCGAAGGTCGCGTAGGCGGCGTCGTCAGCGGTGGCTTCGTATTTCCTGTCGTTCTCGTCCCAGCGCTCCGGAATATGCTTCGCGCCAAGGCATGACACGGCTTTCACTTCGCCGAACAGATTGTCGAGCACGTAGCGCCAGTGGCAGACCATATCGAGGATGATGCCGCCGCCATCCTCGGCGCGATAATTCCACGATGGCCGCTGCGCAGGCTGCCAGTCGCCTTCGAACACCCAATAGCCGAACTCGCCGCGCACCGCGATCATGCGGCCGAAGAAGCCGGAATCGCGCAGCATCTTCAGCTTGAGCAGCCCCGGCAGGAACAGCTTGTCCTGCACCACGCCATTCTTCACGCCGGCCTTCTCGGCGAGTCGGCAGGCCTTCAGCGCGGAGGCAAGATCGGTCGCGATCGGCTTCTCGCAATAGACGTGCTTGCCGTGCGCGATCGCCTTTTCGAGAAGTTCGGGCCGCATCTGCGTCGTGCCGGAATCGAAGAAGACTTCGTCGTCGGGGTTAAGCAGTGCCGCATCGAGATCGGTGGCCCAGCGCGTCACGCCGTATTGCTGCGCGAGCGCCGATATCTTCTCCGGATTGCGCCCGACCAGGATCGGGTCCGGCATCACGCGACTGCCGTCCGAGAGCACCACCCCACCCTGTCTGCGAATGGCCAGCACCGACCGGATCAGATGCTGATTCATGCCCATGCGCCCGGTCACGCCATGCATGATGATCCCGAGCCGTCTTGCCGTCGCCATCCCCATAAGTCCTTGTTTATCGCTTTGCGACCCTTTTAACCGTTTGGTTAAAAGATGGGAAGGCTGATTTTCTTGGCCGCTCAGCCGGCCGCAATACCCTTCAGGCCTTGCGCGCCCTGCCGGATCAACTCCGGCGCAACGCCCGATCCAAAGCCCGGCTGCCGGCCCAGCGAACCGATGGCCAGCGCACCGCCGCAGATTGCCAGCCGCGCCTGTCCCTCGCGCTCCTCATAGAGGTCCGGGTGCGCGGCGCGGAAGGCGCGGATCTCCTTGGCCGGCGTCGCCGGAAAGCCGCCAACGAAATGGTGCCCGTTGCGCTCCGAATGCGCGATGCCGTGAAAGGCGAGAATTGCGAGATCCTGCTGCACGGCAAGGCCAGCCTGGCAGGTCAGGTCCTCGCCGGCGAGAAAGCTGCGTGTCTCGCGCTGGCCGGACCAATGCGCCGCGCGCGCGCCATTGATCAGCGACTTGTAGATGCCCTTGCAGGCCTTCGACGAGATCCCGCGATAGCCGAGCGCGACCGCCTTCGGAAACGTATCGTAATCGCTCTCCGCCTCGTCGACGATCACGGCAAAGCTCTTTCCGAACGCGCCGAGCTGCGTGCCGAACGTCAGGTCGCGCGGCAGGGGCTGCTCCAGATAGAGCAGGCGTTGCAGGAAATTCCCGAAGTGCGGCTCGCGCAACAACGCATCACCCAGCGCCGTCAGCGCATCGTGGCTGCCATATTGCTCATTGGCGTCCAGCGTGACCCGGTAATCGATATCCCCGGCGTCGAGCGTTCGCGCGATCTGCGCGAGGCGCTCGGTATCCGCGGCGACATCGCCGGAGAGCTTCAGCTTGAAGTAGCGGCAGCCGGTGAGCCGGTGGATATCGGGAAGCTGCTCGACCGGGTCGGTCATGCCGACCGTATGGCGGACCATGATGCGCGATAGCGGCGCACGGCTTTGCAGATAGCCCGCGATCGCCGCGTCATCGATATCCGGGCTGAGCCGCGCGTCGAGGCCTGCGATGTTGTCGCGCAGTCCGTCGAAAACATTGCGCCCATAGGCCCGCAGCACGGCATCGAGGATGGCCTTGTCGATTTCGGCCGGACCGAAGGCCGCCGTCAGGCCGGGAATGCCTTCGCGTGCGCAGGCCTCCAGCACGGCAGCATGGCAGGAGGCATGATGACCGAAGGCCGTGTCGAAGACCTGCCGTTCCAGATAGGCGTCGCGGGCGATGGTCAGGGCGCGCCGCAACTGGTCCACGGTCTGGTCCGGCGTCAGCGCCGGATCCTTGTTGAACCATTTCGGCACCATCAGTTCGG
>JAEWHY010000022.1 GCA_023387555.1 Pseudomonadota bacterium | reverse complement strand
CGGCTGCTCACGCAATTGCAGCGGCGCACCACATTCGCAGACTTCGTATGATTTCATTGCTGACACCCCTCCCCCGCCGGAAAGCTGACCGGTTCTGCAACGATTTTGATCTGCTGCCGTCCACCCTCGAAACAGGCTTGATTCATAGCACCGGCCCGCCCGAGAGCCGCATTAAACTTCGTCAATTGGCGCGTCTGGGGTCGTGACAGCCGCCACACCCTCCGCTATCCCCCTACCCCATGCTGTCGCCCAACCAGACGCCCAGAGCCGCAAGCGACCTTTTTGACGCCGATGCCGCGGCGCAAGAACTCGAATCCTTGGCGGGCACCTATTCGGGCCGCGAGCGGGAACTGCGCATCGCGGTCGCGCAATTCATGAAAGGCGAACTGCAGCGGGGCCGCGACAAGGCCGAACAGCTGCTGCTGAAGGACCGGCACGGGCATCGCTGCGCCGAACGTCTTTGTGCGATGCAGGATGAGATCATCCGCATCCTGTTCGAGTTTGCCGGCAAACATTTGTACCCCTCCGAGAACCCGTCCGAGGCGGAGCGCATGGCCGTGGTCGCGACCGGCGGCTATGGCCGCGGCCTGCTGGCGCCCGGCTCCGACATCGATCTGCTGTTCCTGCTTCCCTACAAGCAGACCGCCTGGGGTGAATCGGTCGCCGAAGCGATCCTGTATTGCCTGTGGGACATGGGGCTGAAAGTCGGCCACGCGACCCGTTCGGTCGACGAATGCATCCGGCAGGCCAAGGCCGACATGACGATCCGCACCGCGATCCTGGAATCGCGCTTCCTGAACGGCGATCGTGCGCTGTTCGACGAACTGATCGCTCGCTTCGATCGCGATGTCGTGCAGGGCACAGCGGCGGATTTCGTCACGGCCAAGCTCGCCGAGCGCGAGGAGCGCCTGCGCCGCAGTGGCCAGTCGCGCTATCTGGTCGAGCCGAATGTGAAGGATGGCAAGGGAGGCCTGCGCGACCTGCACACGCTGTTCTGGATCGGAAAATATGTCTACCGCGTGCGCAACGTCGAAGAGCTCGTCAATCACGGCATCTTCGACAAGGACGAACTGCGGCTGTTCCGGCGCTGCGAAGAGTTCCTCTGGTCGGTCCGATGCCACATGCATTTTCTGACCGGACGGCCGGAGGAGCGGCTGTCGTTCGACATCCAGCGCGAGATCGCGGTCCGGCTCGGCTACACCGAGCATCCCGGGCTGCGCGATGTCGAACGATTCATGAAGCATTACTTCCTGACGGCCAAGAATGTCGGCGACCTGACGGCGATCCTCTGCGCTGCGCTTGAAGCCAATCACACCAAACCCGCGCCGATGCTCGGCCGGATGATCGCGCGGCTGCGATCGAGCACCGGTCGCCGCGCCTTGTCGGAATCCGACGACTTCATCGTCGACAACAATCGCATCAATATCGTCAAGCCGGATGTATTCGAGCGCGACCCTGTCAACCTGATCCGGATCTTCTATCTCGCGCAGAAGCACAATCTTGCCTTCCATCCGGACGCGATGCGGACCGCCACTCGTTCGCTTTCGCTCATCAACAAGGATGTCCGGGAGAACGATGAAGCCAACCGGCTGTTCTTTGAAATCCTGACGTCGCACCATGACGTGGAGACCGTGCTGCGGCGCATGAACGAGGCCGGCGTGCTCGGCGCCTTCGTTCGCGCCTTCGGCCGCGTCGTGGCGATGATGCAGTTCAACATGTACCACCATTACACGGTGGACGAGCACCTGATCCGCTGCATGGGCGTGATCGCCGAGATCGAAGCCGGCACCAACGAGGAATACGGACTGGCCAACGAACTGGTGAAGAAGCTGTCGGCGCGGCAGCGCGCGCTTCTTCGCATCACGCTGTTCCTGCACGACATCGCCAAGGGACGGGTGGAGGATCATTCCATCGCCGGCGCAAGGGTGGCGCGGCGGCTGTGTCCGCGCCTCGGTCTCAGCAATGCCGAGACCGAAACCGTTGCCTGGCTGATCGAGAACCATCTCGTCATGTCGACGGTCGCGCAGTCGCGCGATCTGTCCGACCGCAAGACCATCGAGAATTTTGCGGCGATCGTTCAATCGCTCGACCGCCTGAAATTATTACTGGTGTTGACGACGGCCGATATCCGCGCGGTCGGACCGGGCGTATGGAACGGCTGGAAGGCGCAACTCTTGCGCACGCTGTATTACGAGACCGAGCCGGTGTTGACCGGCGGCTTCTCCGAGGTCAATCGCGAGCGGCGCGTGGCGATGGCACAGGCCGAATTCCGCGACGCGATGAAAGACTGGCAGCCCGCCGAAGTAGATGGATATATCGCGCGGCATTACCCGGCTTACTGGCTCAAGGTCGATCTGCCCCGCAAGATTGCACACGCGCATTTCCTGCGCGAAGCCTGGAGTGCGGGCAAGACGCTCGCTACCCAGGTCTCGTTCGATGCCGCACGCGGTGTCACCGAACTGACGGTGATCGCCCCGGATCACCCGCGGCTGCTCTCCATCATTGCGGGGGCCTGTGCAGCGGCTGGCGGCAATATCGTGGACGCGCAGATCTACACGACCACTGACGGACTCGCGCTCGACACCATCTCGCTCACTCGCGAGTTCGAACACGATGAGGACGAGGGGCGCCGCGCCGGCCGGATCGCCGACACCATCGAGAAGGCGCTGCGCGGCGAAATCAAGATGCCCGAGATCGTTGCGCGCAAGGCGGCCCCGAAGGGCCGGCTGAAGGCCTTCGCGCTCGAGCCGGATGTCAACATCAACAACGAATGGTCGAACCGCTATACGGTCGTGGAAGTCACCGGCCTCGACCGGCCCGGTCTGCTTTACGAACTGACAGCGACACTTTCCAAGCTTTCGCTCAACATCACCTCGGCGCATGTCGCAACCTTCGGCGAGCGCGTGGTCGACGTTTTCTATGTCACCGACCTTCTGGGCGCGAAGATCGTGTCGCCGACACGGCAGGCGGCGATCAAGCGTGCGCTGCTGGCCCTGTTCTCACGTGCGGCGGCGGAAGACGCCAGCAAATAGCGCCGGCCGTATTCGTGCTGGTCTTCCAGAAAGAAAGAGGCGCCGTGCTTTCGCTCCGGCGCCTCGGTTAACCCATCGCGGGCCCGCGATTACTTCTTCTTGGCGGGCTTGGCCGGCGCCACGACCCAGATGCTCTGCCAGGCGTGATACGGCTGCATGAAAGCGGCCGTGACGAATTTCTTGCCGGCGGCATTCGGATCGGCCGGAGCCTTGGCCTTGGCGGCGAGCGCCGCGGTCGGAGCGGCGGCAATCATCAGAGAAGCAAGCAAAAGAGCGCTCTTGCGCATATCCCCATTCCCCCAGAGTTTGGAAATGACCGGACAACCCGGTCGCGGTGGATCATGCACAAAACCTTTCTGTTGGAAATAGCAAAACTTCCTGTCTTTCGGCGGTTTTCAGGCTTTCGCGGGCGCGTCGCAGCACCGCAGAAACCATCCCTTAACCGACCCTTAAAC
>JAEWHY010000603.1 GCA_023387555.1 Pseudomonadota bacterium | reverse complement strand
GTCGTGGACGCCCTCGTGGCGCTCGGCTTCGGCGCCTCGCTGATCTCGATCTTCGCCCGTCTCGGCGGCGGCATCTTCACCAAGGGCGCTGACGTCGGCGGCGATCTCGTCGGCAAGGTCGAAGCCGGCATTCCGGAGGACGATCCGCGCAACCCGGCGACCATCGCCGACAACGTCGGCGACAACGTCGGCGACTGCGCCGGCATGGCCGCCGACCTGTTCGAGACCTATGCGGTGACCGCGGTCGCCACCATGGTCCTCGCGGCGATCTTCTTCGCCGGACAGCCGGTGCTGTCGTCGATGATGATCTATCCGCTCGCCATCGGTGCGGTCTGCATCATCACCTCGATCGCCGGGACCTTCTTCGTGAAGCTCGGCGCCAGCCAGTCGATCATGGGCGCGCTCTACAAGGGCCTGATCGCCACGGGCGTTCTTTCGCTGATCGGTGTCGCCATCGTCACGCACATGATGCTCGGCTTCGGCACGCCGCTGAAGACCGGAGGCGGGGTCGCCTTCACGTCGACCGATCTGTTCGTCTGCGGCATCGTCGGCCTCGCGGTCACCGGCCTGATCATCTGGATCACCGAATACTACACCGGCACCAACTTCCGCCCGGTGAAGTCGATCGCCGAAGCCTCGGTGACCGGCCACGGCACCAACGTGATCCAGGGCCTCGCCATCTCGATGGAATCGACCGCGATGCCCGCGATCGTGATCATCGCCGGCATCCTGATCACCTACGCGCTCGCCGGCCTGTTCGGCATCGCGATCGCCACCACCACCATGCTGGCGCTGGCCGGCATGATCGTCGCGCTCGACGCCTTCGGCCCGGTCACCGACAATGCCGGCGGCATTGCCGAAATGGCCGGTCTGCCGAAGGAAGTGCGCAAGTCGACCGACGCGCTCGACGCGGTCGGCAACACCACCAAGGCGGTGACCAAGGGCTACGCCATCGGCTCGGCCGGTCTCGGCGCGCTGGTGCTGTTCGCGGCCTATAACGAAGACCTGAAGTACTTCATTGCCTCGAAGACTCCGTACTTCGTCGGCGTGAATCCGGACTTCTCGCTGAACAATCCGTACGTCGTGGTCGGCCTCTTGTTCGGCGGCCTGCTGCCGTACCTGTTCGGCGCGATGGGCATGACCGCGGTCGGCCGCGCCGCGTCCTCGATCGTCGAGGAAGTGCGCCGGCAGTTCCGCGAGAACCCCGGCATCATGAAGGGCACCAGCAAGCCGGACTACGGCCGCGCGGTCGACCTTCTGACCAAGGCCGCGATCAAGGAAATGATCATTCCGTCGCTGCTGCCGGTGCTGTCGCCGATCGTGGTCTACTTCGCGATCTACTTCATCGCGGGTGGTGGTGCGGCCGGCAAGTCGGCGGCCTTCTCGGCGGTTGGCGCCATGCTGCTCGGCGTGATCGTCACCGGCCTGTTCGTCGCGATCTCGATGACCTCGGGTGGCGGCGCCTGGGACAACGCCAAGAAGTACATCGAGGACGGCCACTTTGGCGGCAAGGGCTCGGAAGCCCACAAGGCTGCGGTGACCGGCGACACCGTCGGCGATCCCTACAAGGACACGGCCGGCCCGGCGGTCAACCCGATGATCAAGATCACGAACATCGTGGCGCTGCTGCTGCTGGCCATCCTCGCGCATTGATCGCGCGGGCACAGGTCCGAGACAACAAGAGCCCCGCTTCGGCGGGGCTCTTTCGTTTGCGGCGGGCGTAGCTGTTGAGACTTCCTGTTGGGAGCATGCCGGCGCGTGCGTCTTCGCTTCGCTTCGAAGACGCGAAATGCGGCCCCGGGCTTTGCACAGACCGCCGCCGGACTTTGCAGGACGCGCTTCCTCGCGCGCGGCGGTGTCCGCTACGCCCGAAACGCCTTAGTCCTGCATGCCGATGATCTTGAACAGATAGGTCAGGTAGGACATCTCGCTGCCACCGGTCGGGGTGGTCTTGCTGACAAAGTCGAAGACCTTGCCATCCTTGATGCCGTAATCGGCGAGCCTGTTGACGCGCCGTTCCTTGTCGAAATAGACGGCGATGACCCGCTGGTCGACGACCTTCTGCGGCATGAAGGCCGCCGCCTTCTGGGCCCGCTGCGAGATGTAATAGAACACTTCGCCGGTGACGGTCGCGACCGTGGACGGGGTGCCGAGCACGATCAGCACCTGTTCCTGGCTGGAGCCCAGCGGAATCTGCTCGAGTGCGCCTTCCGGCACCACATAGCCGCGCTGGAAGGTCTGTTCGGTCATGCCGCATCCCGCCAGCGCGAGCGCGCCGGCAAGCGCAAGCGTCGCCAGCCCGCCCTTGCGGCGCAGCTGCGACCAGCTCCGGATGCAGTTCCCCAGCGTCATGTCGGTTCGACTAACCCCCAAACCCCGCAATTGCAATGCGCTTGCTCTGGCGATCCCCGCGAAGGGGGCCTAGAACAACCGGTATGCTGAACCTGTTTCGCCGGTCCCCCCGTCCATCTACCATCGAAGCGCTCTATGGCGCCATCGTGGCGCAGGCCCGCGCGCCTGTATTCTACCGCGACTATGGCGTCGCCGATACGCTGAACGGCCGCCTCGACCTCTTGATGCTGCACCTGGCCCTGGTGTTCGAGCGGCTGTCGCAGGGCGATGCCGCTGCCAAGGCCGCGGGGCAGGCGACGTTCGACCGCTTTTGCCAGGACATGGACGATCACCTGCGCGAGCAGGGGGTGAGCGACCTGAAGGTGCCAAAGGACATGCAGCGCGTCGGGGCGGCTTTTTTCGGCCGGCATCGGGCTTATATCTCGGCTTTGAAGGCGGGTGACCGCGATGCCCTGCGGGATGCGCTTCGCCGCAATGTGTTTGCGGAGGCGGACGCGCCGGGGCTTGAGCCAATGGTGGCTTATGTCGAGGCCGCGGCGCAGGCGCTGGACCGGCAGCAGCCGGGGGCGCTTGCCGGTGGCCGAATCGACTGGCCGGATGCCGCCGCACAGATTCGAGGAAAGCCATGACCGATCAGCCGTGGAGCCACCGCATCGCGCTGGCCGAAGTCCCGGAAGAGGGGTTGCACGTCACGATAGAGGCGGATGCCGATGTGCGCGCGACACTGGCGAAGACGGCCAGCCTGCGCGGCCTGCCGTCGCTAGAGGCGAGCTTCGACTTGCGCCGCAAGGGGGTGGGCCTTCATGTGGAAGGCGAGGTGATTGCGGTCGTGGGCCAGAATTGCGTCGTAACTCTCGAGCCGGTCGATACAAACCTGCATGAAGTGATCAACCTGATGTACGCCCCCGGAGCGTCCGAAAGACTGGGCGACAGCGAGGGCGAGGCCTCGTTCGAGATGACCGATGCCGAGTTGCCGGAACCGCTGGTCGGCGGTGTGGTCGACCTCGGCGCGATCGCGACCGAGTATTTCCTGCTTGGAATTGATCCCTATCCGCGCAAGGAAGGCGTGGTATTCGAGGGCGGAGCCCCGGCTGAACCCGCGGAAAGTCCGTTTGCGGCGCTGGCCTCGCTCAGGAAGTCTCCGCCGGGGAGGAAATAGGCACGATGGTTGTTTCTGTCGCAGTAGCGGGTATGGTCCGCCCCCGCATTTGTTTCATCGCCTTCCTGTGATCCGGGGCCTCCGCTAAGATCGGCACATGCCAGACAAGGTTCGCATCGCGCTCGACGCCATGGGAGGTGACCATGGCCCGTCCGTGGTCATTCCCGGTGCCGCTCTCGCGCATCAGCGTCGTCCGGACAGCGAGTTCATCTTCTTCGGCCGGGAAACCGAGATCGAAGCGGCACTCGCTGCGCATCCGCAACTGAAAGCTCGTTCGCGCGTGGTCCACACCGACGTCGCGGTGAAGATGGACGACAAGCCGAGCCAGGCGCTGCGCCAGGGGCGCTGGAAGTCGTCGATGTGGCTTGCCATCGATGCGGTGAAGAAGGGCGATGCGGACGTCGCGATTTCCGCCGGCAACACCGGCGCGCTGATGGCGATGGCGAAAATCCATCTGCGCACCATGGCCGGAATCGAGCGGCCGGCGATCGCCGCGATCTGGCCGACGCTGCGCGGCGAATCCGTCGTGCTCGATCTCGGCGCCAGTATCGGGGCCGACGTGCAGCATCTGATCGACATGGCGGTGATGGGCAGCGCGATGGCACGCATCCTGCTCGACATCGACCGGCCGACCGTCGGGCTTCTGAATATCGGTGTCGAAGAAGTCAAAGGGCTCGATGAATTGCGCGAGGCCGGACAGATCCTGCGCGAGCGCCAGCTGCCGCATCTGAGCTACACCGGCTTCGTCGAGGGCGACGATATCGGTCGCGGGACGGTCGACGTCGTGGTCACCGAAGGCTTTGCCGGCAATATCGCGCTGAAGGCCGCCGAAGGCACCGCGCGCCAGATCGCCGGCTATCTCAAGGCCGCGATGAACGAGACGATCTGGACCCGGATCGGCTATCTGTTCGCACGCGGGGCATTCCGCAAACTCGCCGCCAAGATCGATCCGGGCCGTGCCAACGGCGGGGTCTTCCTCGGATTGAACGGCATTGTCATCAAGAGCCATGGCGGCGCGGACGCCAATGGATTTTCTGCAGCGGTTGATATTGGCTATCAAATGGTTCGAAACGATCTGAAGGCGAAGATCGGGCAGGCGCTCGTTCCCGAAGCGCGGGTCACGGCGGCAGCGCCGGCGGCCGGGGCGGCATCGTGATGCTGCGTTCCGTGATCGTGGGGGCCGGCTGCTATCTGCCGGAGCGCATCCTCACCAATGCCGAACTCGCCGCCATGGTCGATACCTCCGACGACTGGATCGTGCAGCGCACCGGGATCCGGGAGCGGCACATTGCGGCGGATGGCGAACTGACCTCGGACCTCGGCATCAAGGCGGCGCTGGCGGCGCTGGCCGATGCCGGCCTGTCGCCGCAGGACATCGACCTGATCGTCTGCGCCACCTCGACGCCGGACAATACGTTTCCGGCGACCGCGACCACGATCCAGGCCGGGCTTGGCATCACCGGCGGCTTTGCCTTCGACATCCAGGCGGTCTGTTCCGGCTTCGTCTACGGGCTCGGGACCGTGGACGGGCTGCTGCGCACCGGCCTTGCAAAGCGGGCGCTGCTGATCGGGACCGAAACCTTCTCGCGCATCCTCGACTGGACCGACCGTACCACCTGCGTGCTGTTCGGCGACGGCGCCGGCGCGGTGGTGATCGAGGCCCAGGACCAGCCTGGCGCGATGAGCGATCGCGGCATCCTGACCACGCACCTGCGTTCCGACGGGCGGCACAAGATGAAGCTCTATGTCGATGGCGGACCGTCCTCGACCCAGACCGTCGGCCATCTGCGGATGGAGGGCAAGGAGGTGTTCAAGCACGCGGTGTCGATGATCACCGACGTGATCAAGGACGCCTTCCGGGCCACCGGCTACACCGCCCACGACCTCGACTGGTTCGTGCCGCATCAGGCCAATCGTCGCATTATCGACGGATCGGTCATCAAGCTCGGGCTCGATCCGGCCAAGGTCGTGATCACCGTCGACAAGCACGGCAACACGTCCGCCGCCTCGATTCCGCTCGCGCTGTGCGCCGGAATTGCCGATGGCCGCATAAAAAAGGGCGATCTGGTGATGTTCGAGGCGATGGGCGGCGGTTTCACCTGGGGTGCGTCGCTGGTGCGGATGTAAGGTCGTACCGTCGATCGGGCTCCGGAATGTCGGCGTTGGGTGACCGCCCGGTCGACGAATGATGCGGTTGGCTGGCTTTCTTCGGTTGACCGTGGAAGAGTAAGTCCATATCGTCTTGTAAAATAAGAAGGATCGCCGACTAGGGGCTGCAGGCGATGGCGGCTAAAACAGTTACACGGGCAGATTTGTGTGAGGCGGTCTACCAGAAGGTCGGCCTGTCGCGCACGGAGTCTGCCACGCTGGTCGAGCAGGTTCTCAAGGAAATCACCGATTGCCTTGAGCGCGGCGAGACCGTGAAATTGTCGTCTTTCGGATCCTTTGTGGTGCGCAAGAAGGGCGAGCGAGTCGGCCGTAATCCGAAGACCGGAAAGGAAGTTCCGATCTCGCCGCGGCGTGTCATGGTGTTCAAGCCGTCCGCGATCCTCAAGCAGAGGATCAACGGCGACAGCGGGCCGGACGTCGCCGACGACACCGACTCGCATTAGCCCGCATCGCGAGCCCGCATCGCGTCAACCCGGATTGAGTGGGGGCATCGGTGGACAAGGCGCCCGACGCATTTCGGACCATCAGCGAAGTTGCTGACGACCTCAAGGTCCCGCAGCACGTGCTGCGCTTCTGGGAAACCCGGTTCAGCCAGATCAAGCCGATGAAGCGCGCCGGCGGCCGGCGGTACTACCGCCCGGACGATGTCGACCTGCTGCGCGGCATCCATCACCTGCTTTACGGCGAGGGCTATACCATCAAGGGCGTGCAGCGGATCCTGCGCGACCAGGGTCCGAAATTCGTCCAGGGCGTCTGGCAGCCGGGCGCCGAGCAGCCGATGCACGGCCCGGTCGACGACGACCTCGACCAGCCGGAGGACATGGCTCCCGACGAGGCGCCGAGCGCCGTGCCGGCCCCGCGCCCGCAGGCTGCCCCGGACGCCATCCGCGTGCAGATGTCGCGCGAGGACCTGCGGCGGTTGCAGGCCACTTTGTTCGAACTGAGCGAATGCCGCCGCCTGCTCGATGTTGCGATGCAGAAGACAGCGGACTGACGGGGATTAAACGGACCGTCAAGGCGCGGCCGGTCCGTGAGGTCTGAATGATCCGAACCGCGCGGCAAGCGAGCCGGGGCGCTCAGGAAGCCTTGGCGTCCTCGGACTTCTTTGCGTCGCGGTAATAGTAGTTGGCGTCCCGCCCCTTGACGAGGCGGCGCAGGACGCGGCGCATCTTTTCGTTCCGGCGCAGCGGTGCGACGGCGGCGGACGCCGCGCGGTAGGCCGCCACCTTGGCGCCGTCGAGCACCCTGTTCTTCCCGGGAGCCGGCTGCGGCAGGCCGAGGCCGCGCAGCATCGCATTGACCGCGAAGACATCATTCCTGCGGCGGACCTCGTTCGACTTCCAGGTCAGCGACAGCGAGATCGAATAGCGGTCGGCGGTGCGAACCCAGTGCGGCCATTGATAGGGCACGAACACGCCGTCGCCGGGCTTGAGCCGATAGGTCGTGCTCTTGGCGTCGAATTCGGCCTTGTAGGGCAGATTGCGATGCTTGATCGCGCTTGCTTCCAGCGCTTCGTCGGACGCGATCGAGCGGTCGCGGTTGTCAAAGACGTGGAAGAACTTGTCGCCGTGAATCTGGAAGAAGAAATTCTCGTCGGCATCGGCATGGAACGGCGTCGTCGAATTGGCCGACGACACGAAGATGAAGCCGCGGATGTCCTCAAAGCCGGCGGCCGCGAGGCTGTCGAAGCCGCGGGTGCGCGCCACATCCATCAGCGCATCCTCGATCAGGCGGCGATAGGCCGGGTTCTGCTCGACCGATTTGAGCACCATCCAGGCGCCGGCGCGCTCGATGTTACGAACGATCTCTTCCGGTTCGAGGTCGATGGTCGGCGTGGTCTCCGGGCGCTGGCTGATCGCGGCCTTGCCGGAATTATATTCCAGCCGATCGCGCGGCAGTTCGCGCACCAGTTCGGCGAGCTTTGGCAAGGTGAGCAGCGGGTTGTCGACGAACCGATGCTTGAGTGCGAACGGCCGGTTCGGAAACGCATGCGTGAGGGCGGCAGTGTCGGCGGGCTCGAAGAATTTCATGTCAGCTTCTCTTTGATGCGCCGGAGGCTCTTGACGAAATCGATGGCGCGGCTGCGGGCGGCAACCAGTGCGCGGATGGCGGAGGCATAGGGGTCGTTCGGCGACAGCGGTACGAACACGTCGGCAATCTCGATGCGCTCGCGCCAGAGATGATCGATCATCGGATGCTCGCCGTCGGCGGTTGAATCCGCGACGGCGATGGATGGATCGGCGCACAGCTGTTGCGTCAGGTCGAGCGTGAGCTGCACGCCCGGCGACATGCGTGCCGCAGTCTCGTCCATCGCGATCTTGAAGAAGAAGGCGCGGCCGCCGTCGCGCAGCAGGAGACCGGCCGCGAGTGTTTCGCTGTCGCGGACCAGCCGGATGACCGCGAACGAGCCGCGGGCGGCGAGGGCGGGTGCGGCCTTGCGGATAAAGGCTGCGTCGCCGGGACGGCAGGCAAGCGCGGTGCCGCGCTGGCCTTTCCAGCCTTTGGCCTCGAGCGCGAGAAACGCTTCGAGGGCCGGGCCGATCCGCTCGGGTGCGGCCTCGACCTCGAAATGCACCGGACCCGCGTCCTCCAGCCGGTGACGCTGGCGGCGCAGCTCCTTCAGCTTCTTTGCAGAGAGCGCGTTGCGCAGCACGGTTTGCGCGTCCTGCGTCGCGTCGAGCCCGGCGCGGCGGAAGCTGCGCATGATGTTTGGAGACAGACCGCGCCGCTCCATGGCCGACAGCCAGGCGGCATAGGCCGGTCCGCCGGTGGCGATGCCTTGCAGCAGCAGCGCGCGCGCACCGGATGCTTTTGCCGCATCGATCAGCGCGCCGGCCGCCTGGACGGCGCAATCGCTGTCCAGCAGTGGCACCGCATAGGGCGCATAGGCCTGCCACGATACCAGAAGCGGCACCGGCAGCGCGAGCGCATGTTTCGCCCAGCGCACCGGCATCAGGCCGGACAAGCGGTCCGGCGTGCTCTCAGAGAATGCAACGAGGGCCAGCGCGCCGCCGCGACCTTCGGCGTGGTCGGCGACGGCCAGCGCCCAGGCCGGGCGATAGC
>JAEWHY010000601.1 GCA_023387555.1 Pseudomonadota bacterium | reverse complement strand
CAGCGATTCAAGCATCCGCTCGGCGAAGAGCGGGACCAGCAGGATGTAGACGGAACCGATGATCACGGTCAGCCCGAGCATCGTCAGGGAGGGCGAGCGGTCGGCCAGCCAGCCGCCGAGGAAATAGCCGATGCAGAGGGCGGCCAGCACGGTCGAGATCAGCGAGGCCCAGGTGTAGATGCCGCTGCCGAAATACGGGTTGAGGTAGCGCGACCCCAGCATCTCGAAGCTCATCACGATGGTGCCGACCACGAAGGCGGCCACATAGACAATCAGCGCGACCGTGGTCGCCGCCTTGCTCGACTGATCGGTCACCCCTGTCTCCCCTGTCCTTGGGCCGGTGCCGGCTCCCCAGGGGCGGCACAAGCTGTTGGTTGGACAGGACTATTGCCGGCGCCCGATGAATGGCATGTGTACGGTGCCGCCCTTCATTTGACCGCAGGTTCGGCCTATATCTGGCCCCAGATTCTCGGGGATTTTCGAATGACCGAACGCCGTATCTTGCGCCTCGCCATCGGCACGCTCGCTCTGGCGATGCTCGGCCTCGCACCGGTCGTGGGCCAGGCCCAGGCCCAGGACCGGACGGTTCCGCGGTCCGCGGCCGAGCTCAAATTGTCCTTCGCCTCGGTCGTGAAGCGCGCGACCCCCTCGGTGGTCAACGTTTACGCCGCCCGTGCGGTCGAGGTTCGCAATCCGCTGTTCGACGATCCGCTGTTCCGCCGCTTTTTCGGCGCGCCCGGCAACATTCCGCGCGAGCAGATGCAGCGGTCGCTGGGGTCGGGCGTGATCGTCGATCCTTCCGGCCTGATCATCACCAACAACCACGTGGTTGAGGGCGCGACCGAGGTGAAGGTGTCGCTCGCCGACAAGCGCGAATATGAAGCCGAAATCGTGCTCAAAGACGGCCGCACCGATCTGGCCGTGTTGAAGATCAAGGATGCGCCGCGCGAACGCTTCTCCGCGATCGATTTCGGGAACTCCGATGAGTTGCAGGTCGGCGACCTCGTGCTGGCGATCGGCAATCCGTTCGGCGTCGGGCAGACCGTGACCCACGGCATCGTCTCGGCGCTGGCGCGCACGCAGGTCGGGATCACCGACTATCAGTTCTTCATCCAGACCGATGCGGCGATCAATCCCGGCAATTCCGGCGGCGCGCTGGTCGATCTGTCGGGCCGCCTCGTCGGCATCAACACCGCGATCTTCTCAAGGTCCGGCGGCTCGCAGGGCATCGGCTTTGCGATCCCGGCCGAGATGGTGAAGGTGGTGGTCGCCTCCGCCCGTGGCGGCGGCAGTGCGGTGAAGCGCCCGTGGCTCGGCGCCAAGCTGCAGAATGTCACGCCGGAGATCGCCGAGGGCCTCGGGCTCAAGCGCAATGCCGGCGCGCTGGTCGCCGGTGTCAGCGCCAATTCGCCCGCGGCGCAGGCCGGGATCAAGACTGGCGATGTGATCGTCTCGATCGAAGACCAGGCGGTCGAGGACCAGAACGGCTTTGACTACCGGTTCGGGACACGGCCGCTGGGCGGGCAGGCGCGCGTCGGCCTGATCCGCAGCGGCCGCGAGACCGTCGTCACGGTGGCGTTGCGCAGCGCCCCGGACGGTCCGCGCGAGGAAGTGCTGATCAAGTCGCGCTCGCCGCTGGCCGGAGCCAAGGTCGGCAACCTGTCGCCGGCGCTTGCGGAGGAGCTGCGGCTCGATCCGTCGGCGGAAGGTGTGGTGGTGCTCGAACTGGGCAAGGGTTCGGTCGCGCAACGGCTCGGCTTCCAGCGCGGCGATGTGGTGCTCGCGATCAACGAAAAGCGAGTCGCGACCAGCAAGGAGCTCGAGCGCGCGACCCGCGATCCGAACCGGTTCTGGGAAATCACCATCCTGCGCGGCGGCCGTCAGGTGACGGCGCAATTCCCGGGATGACCCGCTCATGACCCCGCGCGCGAAGCAGGGAGGACCGAACCTGTTCACGGCCGCGGGGCTCGACAAGGCTGCGCCCCGGCCGCTGGCGGACAAGCTGCGACCGCAAGCGCTGTCCGAGGTGGTGGGGCAGGATCATCTGCTCGGGCCGGACGGCATCCTGACCCGCATGCTGGGCACGCGCTCGCTCGGCTCGCTGGTGTTCTGGGGCCCGCCGGGCACCGGAAAGACCACGGTGGCGCGCCTGCTGGCGCAGGAAACCGATCTGCAGTTCGAACAGATTTCGGCGATCTTCACCGGCGTGGCCGACCTGAAGAAGGTCTTCGAACAGGCGCGCGCGCGGCGCGAGAGCGGGCAGGGCACGCTGCTGTTCGTCGACGAGATCCATCGCTTCAACCGCGCGCAGCAGGATTCCTTCCTGCCGGTGATGGAGGACGGCACCATTGTGCTGGTCGGCGCCACCACCGAGAACCCGTCCTTCGAACTGAATGCGCCGCTGCTGTCGCGCGCGCGTGTGCTGGTGTTCCGTTCGCTCGACGCGGACGCGGTCGGCAAGTTGCTTGCGCGGGCGGAGGCGATCGAGGGCAAGCCATTGCCGCTCGACGACAATGCGCGCGCCTCGCTGATCCGCATGGCCGACGGCGACGGACGCGCCTCGCTCACGCTCGCCGAGGAAGTCTGGCGCGCCGCGCGGCCCGGCGAAATCTTCGACGAAGCGGCGTTGCAGGAGATCGTGCAACGGCGCGCGCCGATCTACGACAAGGGCCAGGATGGCCATTACAATCTGATCTCGGCCCTGCACAAGTCGGTGCGCGGCTCCGATCCCGACGCCGCGCTCTATTATCTCGCGCGCATGTTCGATGCCGGGGAGGACCCGCTCTATATCGCGCGTCGCGTGGTGCGGATGGCGGTGGAGGATATCGGTCTTGCCGATCCGCAGGCGCTGGTGATCTGCAACGCCGCGAAGGATGCCTATGACTTTCTCGGCTCGCCGGAAGGCGAACTCGCCATCGCGCAGGCGGTGGTCTATGTCGCCACCGCACCGAAATCGAACGCGGCGTATCGAGCCTATGGCGCGGCGATGCGGACCGCGAAACAGCACGGCTCGTTGCTGCCACCCAAGCACATCCTGAACGCGCCGACCCGCCTGATGAAGGACGAGGGCTACGGCCGCGGCTATGCCTATGACCACGACACGGCGGAGGCCTTTTCCGGCCAGAATTACTTTCCCGACGCTCTGCCGCGCCAGACCTTCTACGATCCGCCGGAACGCGGCTTCGAGCGCGAGATCAGGAAGCGGCTGGATTACTGGGCGAAACTGCGGAAAGATAAGTCCGGGGGGTGAGATGTCGTGCGGGCGATCTGCGTTGCGGCCATGGTTGGACTGATGCTCGGATGGGGTGGCGGTCCGGTGTTCGCGACCGACGCCTTGTTCATGGGCCGCTGGTCGATCGATCCCGCCGGCTGCGGTATCGCCGGGCAAACGCCGCAGACCACGCCGCTCGTGGTCGGCGACCGTTCGGTCGCCTGGTTTCGATCTTCCTGCACGATCAAGAAGTCCTACCGCATCGGCAACGGCCTCTACCTCGAGGCGCAATGCTTCGGTCAAGATGCTGCCTCACGCAAGATGCCGATCGGCCTTCAGCTCAATGGCAGCAAGCTGCGCGTCACCTGGGACCAGTCGGTAGCCGGTGACATGCAGCGTTGCCGGTGAGCGCGCTTCGGCCTGTATTTCGTTGAGTCTGTGAGCCGGCTCACAGTCCGCGACGCCGCGACCCGATATTGGCAAGGTTGCCCGGGTTTGCGTGTTCTCCGGGCAGGACGCCGTTTCGGCGTCTCTCTCTGGACCTGGCCCGGCTACAGAGAGCCGGGCCCTTTTTATCGGCGTGCAGCGATCAAGCCGTGCGGCCGTCAAGCACCGTCAGCCGGACTTACATCGACCGGATGAACGCCAGCGCAGGTCCGGTCAATGCATCGTCATCGGTGCCGATCGCATAGCCGAGCGACAGATGGCTGTGCTGTTGCAGCATCAATGTCTGTGGCTTGCCGCCGGGCGCATCGGCCATCGCCACGACCAGCGCGTCGAATTGCGTGAGGAAGGGCGGCGGATCGAGTTCGGCGCAGACTACCATCGAGGGGACGGGGAGCCGGCGCAATCCGCCGATCGGCGAGCGCTCGGCATAGAGCGAGGTGTCGTGGCCGATATAGGAGCGGTAGCCGTCATTCACCGGGAAATCGGTCAGATCGTAGATGCCGGAGGTCAGGACAAGCCCGGCAATGCCAAGGCCCGCCGGCCCATGGAATTGCGGCATCGCGGCGTAACTCCCCGCATGGGTCGCTCCAGCCGAATGCCCGAACAGCACGATCCGCGCCGGATCGCCGCCGTATTGCGCGATGTTCTCGATGACCCAGCGAAGCGCGGCGCCGACATCCTGCGGACCCGCGGGCCACGCATGCTTCGGCGCGAGCCGATAGGTCATGTTCACGCCGACGAGGCCGTTGCGCGCCGCCCAGAGCGGGACATTGTCATAGAAGGGTGAGCCCGGTGTCGCCTTGTTGCCGCCGGTGAAGCCGCCGCCGTGCACGAACACCAGCACCGGGCGCGGGCCGCCCGTTGCGCCTTCAGCAACGAACACATCAAGCCGATGCCGCTCCGCCGGACCATAGGCAATGTCGCGTGTCACGCCGATGCCCGCATACGGCTCCAGGTCATGAAGCGGTGCATAGATCGCCGCGGTCTTGACGGGATCGATGACGCGGCCGATGGCGGCAATCTTCTGGGCAATGTCCGGATGCATTTTGGGAAACCTGTCGTGTCGCCGTCGTTTGCGGTGCGCTGCACAAACGCAATCTCCGGCCGCTGGGAGGAAAGTTGCAAATGCCATATTCCGCGCGGTGAGGCGATCACCGGCTGCGGCGAGCGTGAACGCGGCGGCCCGCGGTGGCGACAAACACCGGCGATCACGAAACCGGGACGGGCAGGCCGGTGACCTTCCCGGGTTTTTTGCTAGGATTTGTGTAGGGCATCCACCCAGGCCGGGAGAGACACGTTGAGCGTGCGACTGTGCCTCGCTGGAGCGTGTTACGCCGCCGCCGTCATGGCGGTGCTGGCCGTGCTGTCGCCGGACACTCCGGCGGCTGCGCAGAGCGGCGCGGCGAGGGTCAAGCCGGAGCGCCCGCTGGTTCTGGTACCCGGCTTGCTCGGCTCGCGCCTCTGCCGTCCCGATCCGAAAGATCCCAAGAAGACCGAGGTGGTCTGGGGCACGCTAGGCGCGCTCCGGAAATTCCCGACGATCCGTCTGTCGCATGAGCCGGACGCCGTCGACCCGATCAGGCCCTGCGGCATCGTCCGTGAGATCGTCTATCTCGGGCTGTACACGCAGGATGTCTACACGCCGATCATTCGCCATCTGGAGAACACCGGCTATCGCGAGAACCGCGATCTGTTCGTGTTCGCCTATGACTGGCGGCGCTCGATCTTCGACAATGCGAGGGCGCTCGAAAGCTTCGTGCGCGACAGGGTGCCGGACGGCAAGGTCGACATTCTTGCGCATTCCATGGGCGCACTGGTGGCGCGGGCCTACATCGTCGAAGGCGAAGGCGGTGCGCGCGTGGCGCGGCTGTTCAGCGCCGGCGCGCCGTTCCAGGGTTCGGTGAAGGTGTTCCAGACCGTGGAGAAGGGCTGGGGTCCGCTCAACCTGGCGATGGGCGGGCTCGACGGTTTCCGGCGCACGATGCTGTCATGGCCGTCGGTGTTCGAACTGATGCCGCGCTACTCCGAATGCTGCGACGATGGCGAAAGCGCGGGCTTCGATCCGGCGAGAGCGGAGACCTGGAACGGCCTGCATTGGGATGGCGTCGATGTCGCCACGATGCCGGACCTGCAGAAGATATTCGTGCGCATCCGCAGGATCGAGGCGCTGGTCGCGACCGCCATGCCGAAGGCGATCGAGGACGTGCTCATCGTCGGCGTCGATCAGCGCACGCCGCACAAGGCCGGCTTCAGGAATGGCGGCGGCGCATCGGTGCTGAAGCTGCAGCACACCTGGGCGGGAGATGGCACCGTCATCCGGGAAAGCGCGGTGATCGATCGCCTGCCGCTGCATCCGACCAGCTTCGCCGACCACCAGCGCATCCTCCACGATCCGCAGATCCAGGATTTCCTGCGGGTGGCGCTGACGGAAGGCGTGGCGCGGGCGTTCGCCACGGTTCCGGTTCGCGAGCGCGGCCGGATGCAGGCCGCCGACGGCAGCGTGACCGAACTGGTCGGCGTCAGCGTCGATCCGGAACAGCCGGTGTGCCGCACCGGCGACGTCTGCACGGTGCATGTCCATCTGCGGCTCGGGGACCGGACCAGAATCGATGCCTCCGCGATCAGGCTGGTCCGAAGGATGCCGGACGGGCGCGAGAGCGCGATTGCGCTGCGGCCCGATCCGTCGGCGTCCGACCCGACCAATCCGTTCGAGCAATCCTTCGTCGGGCAGTTCCCGGCGGGCGCGAAACCTGGAGTCGGCCGGCTCAGGGCGGTGGTACAGCTCGCGGGGGCCAAGCCGCGCCTTGTCGAGGAAATGCTGCCCGTTATGACGCGCTGAGGTTCGCGTTTGCGTAGCGGAGTGTGCTAAGGCGCCGCCCATGACACCACGCGACAAGACTCCATCATCCGGCCGGCAAGGCCGTCCCAATCGTGGCCGCCCGGAAAAGGGCCGCGCCGACAAGCCAAGGCATCAGGACAAGCCGGCTCGCACCCAATGGTCATGGCGTTCCGAGACGCCGGGCCGTGCCGAAAAGCCGAAGCGTTCGGGGAAGCCGTTCCGCTCGGAGGGCGCAGAGCGTGCCGGTAAGCCGTTCCGTTCGGATAGGCCGTACCGCTCAGAGCGGCCGGAGGGAGCAGGCAAGCCATATCGTTCGGAGCGTCCGGAGCGTTCCGGGAAGCCGTTTCGCTCGGAGCGACCGGAGCGTGGTGAGAGGCCGCATCGTTCGGAGCGACCGGAGCGTGGTGAGAGGCCGCATCGTTCGGAGCGATCGGAGGGTGCCGGTAAGCCGTATCGTTCGGAGAGGCCTGAGCGTGCAGGCAAGCCATATCGCTCGGAGCGTCCTGAGCGTTCCGACAAGCCTTTCCGCTCCGAGCGGCCGGAGCGTGGTGACAGGCCGTATCGTTCCGAGAGGCCGGAGCGTGCCGACAGGCCATATCGTTCAGAGCGGCCGGAGGGTTCTGGCAAGCCGTATCGCTCGGAGCGTGCGGAGCGTTCCGGCAAGCCATTCCGGTCGGAGCGTGGTGACAGGCCATATCGTTCGGAGCGGCCGGAGGGTTCTGGCAAGCCGTATCGTTCGGAGAGGCCGGAGCGTGGCGACAAGCCGTATCGTTCCGAGCGGCCGGAACGTTCCGACAGGCCATATCGTTCAGAGAGGCCGGAGGGTTCTGGCAAGCCGTATCGTTCCGAGGGAGCAGAGCGTCCCGGCAAGCCGTTCCGATCCGAAGGGGCGGAGCGTTCGGGCAGGCCGTATCGTTCGGAGAGGCCTGAG
>JAEWHY010000590.1 GCA_023387555.1 Pseudomonadota bacterium | reverse complement strand
CTCGTTGACCTCGACCTCAGCGATCCCCTTGAGGCGCAACAGCGCGCTTTCGGCAATCGGCTGCGTGACATAGACGCGCGGACGCATGCGTATCCCCCGAACTGCGCGGGCCTACCGCCCGTGCCTGAAGCCATATAGTAATGGAGACAAACGGCCAAGAAGGCCGCGGTTCAACATCGGGAGGCGCGCGTGGCGGCAGGATCGAAAGGCAGGGTCGGCATCATTGGCCTTGGCATCATGGGCGGCGCCTTCGCGCGCAATCTGATCGCCGACGGATGGATCGTCGCCGGCGTCGACCCCGACCCGAAGCGGCGCAAGGAGATGACGAAAGCCGGCGTCGCGGTTTCCGATAGCGTGAAAGAAGTGGTGACAGAGGTGCCCGTCGTCATCACCAGCCTGCCGAGCCCGAAAGCGCTGCATGCGGTGGCGCAGGAGATCGCGGATGCGAAATCGAAGCCGCGCATCGTGATCGAGGCCTCGACCTTTGCGCTCGACGACAAGCTCGCGGCCGAGAAGGTGCTGCGCAAGGCCGGCCATACGTTGCTCGACTGCCCGGTCAGCGGCACCGGCGCCCAGGCGGCACGCAAGGACCTCGTAGTCTATGCCAGCGGCGACAGCAAAGCGATCGAGAAGGCGATACCGGTCTTTGCCGGCTTCTCGCGCAAGACCGAAAATCTCGGCGCCTTCGGCAATGGCAGCAAGATGAAATATGTCGCGAACCTTCTGGTCGCGATCCACAATGTCGCGGCTGCCGAAGCCATGGTGCTCGGCATGAAGGCCGGCCTCGAGCCGGAGCAGATCTTCAAATTCGCCAATGGTGGCGCCGGTCAATCGCGCATGTTCGAGGTGCGAGGGCCGATGATGGTGGCGGACGACTATTCCGAAGCGACGATGAAGAATTACGTGTGGCAGAAGGACATGGCGGTGATCGGCGAGTTCGCCGCCAAACTCGGCGTGCCGACCCCGCTGTTCTCGGCGACGCTGCCGGTCTACGCGTCGGCAATGTCGGTCGGCTATGCCGAAGAGGATACCGGCGCGGTCTGCGGCGTGCTGGAGAAGATGGCCGGCGTGAAGCGGAAGAAGAGCGGGAAGAGGAAGAAGAAAAAGTAATTCCGCTTTATCCGAACCACGAACTCCGTTCGCTCCCGCGCAAGCGGGAGCCCAGTTCTTGACTCCGGGTCCCCGCTTTCGTGGGGACGAACGCGGTGACAGTTGCGCGCAACGCGCACGTCACATCAGGCATACAGAAAATCCAGCGTCGCGGTTTCCTTCAGCACTGCCTCCGCCACCGAATGGCGCGCCGCGAATGCCGCTTCCTCGCTGCTGCGGGCGGCTTGCAGATAGGCGCCGAGGTGGCGCGCACGCTGCACCATGCGCAACCCCTCCGGCAGGCGTTCGGCCTGAAATTGCTTGAGCGCCGGAACAACCGCGTCACTCGCACCGAGCGCCGCAACCAGCGCCGCCGCGTCGCCCGCGGCCTTTGCAACGCCGGCGCCGACATGCGGCCGCGCCACGAAGGCCGCATCGCCGATCAGCGCGATCCGCCCGAACGCGATGCGATCCGACACCAGATCGAAAATAGGCTGCAGGATCGGCTGATCGACGAGGTCCACAGCCTCGACGAATTGCGGCGCCAGCAACCGCGCCGCAGCTTCCCGCATCCCCGCGATCGACTTCCTGCTGATCAGCGGCGGCGGGATCGACATCGCATGCTGGACGCCGCTTTCGTCGGTCAGCAGCGCGACCAGTTCGGTCCGCTCGTCGGCCGGGCGATACCAGATCATGTTGTAGCGGCGATGGCCCGGCCGCAGATCGTCGTCGGGACCGGCGACCGGATAGCCGAGCATCTGTTCGCCGGGCGGCAGGCAGAACGCCATATACGGAAAGATGTCGCGATGTACGTGCGGCGGCATGGCGCGTTCGGCGATCAACGCACGCCACGCCGAATAGCCCGCATAGAGCGGCTGGCATTCCGGCGCGCATAATCCGCGCACCGTGGAGCGGATGCCGTCGGCGCCGATCAGGACATCGCCGCGCACCGGCGCGCCATCGGTGAAGATAGCGGTCACGCCAGCATCGTCCTGTTCCACGGCGACGAGCGCACGCGCGCGATGATAATGCCCGGCCGGAAAGGCATCGCGCAGCATCCGGTAGACACGCTCCCAGGCGGTCATGACCTGCGGGCAATCGGCTTCCAGCGTGATGCGGCCGGACGCATCAAGCAAACGGCGCTTCTGCACGGCAACGCCAAGACCCGCGGTCTCAAGACCGAGATCGCGCAAGGCCGTCAGGATTTCCGGCTGCGCCACGATCCCTGCGCCGCGGCCCGACATTTCGCCTTCGACCTTCTCGTAGATCTCGACACGCCAGCCCGCGGAGCGCAGCATCAGTCCGGCAAACAGCCCGCTCATCGAGCCGCCAATGATGACCGCGCGACGCGGATGGCTGGGATGCGGGACGGGCCGCGGCATTTCGCATGATCCCGGAGTTTGCTATATTGCAGTCATACGATGCCACAGGAGGAACCGCCATGGCCCTGTCCATGATGGAGAAAGCGGCGCTGAAGACCGACCACTCGACCTGGCCGGAACCGATCGCGAAAGAATTCGAGCGCGAACGCAACA
Source organism: Pseudomonadota bacterium (assembly GCA_023387555.1). Lineage (GTDB taxonomy): Bacteria > Pseudomonadota > Alphaproteobacteria > Rhizobiales > Xanthobacteraceae > Pseudorhodoplanes. The sequence goes on along the minus strand of JAEWHY010000590.1, from coordinate 64 downwards.
ATCCCAATCCCTGCGTCGGCTCGCGTCTTCTTTCAGAGAATGAAAGAGTGCGGGTCTGGGAAAT
>JAEWHY010000559.1 GCA_023387555.1 Pseudomonadota bacterium | reverse complement strand
TATGCAAGCGGTCTTAACGGAGCGTTAGCCGTGAAAATTTCGTGTAATATGCCGTAGGCTAGGGCGGATGTTCAGAACGCTTCCGCCATGGCCGGCCGTGCGCATCTCGCCGAGCGACAGGGATTCGAGCCGGCGCGTCGCGAGCCAATAGGGTGCGGCCGGAAGGGTGAGGGCGCCCAGCACGCGTCCCGCGCCGTCTGCACTGGTGAGCGGCAACAGGATCATCTCGAGTTCGGCCTGCTCGGCGAGGCCATTGCGTCCCGTGACGGAGGCGGTCACGCCCTCCAGATTTTCGACCACGGCGCCGATCAGATCGCGAATGGCAGGACGCTCGTTCACACCCCAGAGCCTGACGAACGACGTGCGGGTGAGTTCCGCCCCGAACATCGCGCAAAGCGCCGTTCCGGCGATCCGGAAGGGATGGCCTTCTTCGGGAGCGAAGGACAGGACGAAGGTATCGGCCAGGCAGGCTTGGATCGCGCGCGGCTCGATATCGCTGCGATCGGGCGCCCGCCGGGTGCCACGCAATGTGTCCCAATATTCGAATAGAACGCCTGTCGCGCGTGGTTTCATCATTGAGCTGTGCCGTTCGTGGCGCGTGGCGATCGTTTTCGTGTCGAAGCGGGACAGATCGCAGCGAAATCCTGGTTGTCGGCAGGGGCGGTGCAGGACGCATGCCCGCCTGTCGGGGCCGCCGTCCGTTATCGTTAACCGCAGCCTACGCTTGGCCGCCGGGTGCGCCCTGTTAGGGTTGCCGCGAACCACGACATCAGGCCGGGACGCCTGATGTCGCTAGACAAATGGGGACGTGACCGGTGCGATTTTGCTCCGCGCGTCGGGATGGGAAGGGGAGAGCCAAAAGCTCTCCCCTTCGCTTTTCGTCGGGGACGAGCGATTTTTCGGTTTGGCTCCGATTTGACTTGAAGTTGCGGAGCGGGCGCGCGACCTAGGGGCCCGGATCGACCCGCACATGCATCCCTCATCTTCCCGCGAGCCAGTTTTCAATGTTCCCGGCGTGCTGATTGCGACGCTGGTTGCGCTTGTTGTCATCCACGGCCTGCGGTCATTTCTGTCGGAGCCGGCCGATATCGAAGTTCTGCTGCTGTTCGCATTCATACCGGCCCGATACGACGCCAATATTCTCGCCAACGCCGCCTGGCCGGGCGGGATCGGCGCCGACTTCTGGACGTTCGTGACTTACGCCTTGCTCCATGCCGACTGGATGCATCTGTTGTTCAATTCGGTCTGGCTTCTCGCATTCGGCACCCCGCTGGCGCGCCGCTTCGGCCCCGCGCGCTTTCTCGCCTTTTGCGCGGTCTCGGCGGCCGCAGGCGCGCTCGCGCATCTGATGACGCATTTCGGCGAGATGATTCCGATGATCGGCGCCTCCGGCGCGGTCTCCGGCGCCATGTCGGGCGCGATGCGCTTTGCCTTCCAGCGCGGCGGGCCGCTGTCATTCGGCGGATCGCGCGAGTCCTATCGCGTGCCGGCATTGTCGCTCGCGGAGTCGTTTCGCGATCCGCGGGTGCTCGCGTTTCTTGCGGTCTGGTTCGGACTCAACCTTCTGTTCGGATTGGGCTCAGTCTCGATCACGGGCAATGAACAGCCGGTCGCATGGCAGGCCCATGTCGGCGGTTTCATTGCAGGGCTCGTTTTGTTCAGCTGGTTCGATCCGGTCGGGCCGGCTGCACCGCAGCGGAGCGAGCGATCTGCGGCCTGACGCGCTGCAGCATGCGTGCGTCTGGCTATCGCAGCCTTGTCGTGGAACACTCCCCCCGTCGTCCGGTTGAGATGCATGCGCGGGTTCCGCCCGTCGTGGGACCCGCTCGAACGGAGGTGTCCATGATCGTCAAGTCGATCCTCTCCGCCAAAGGCAGCGATGTCGTAACCATCGCGCCGACGGCGACCGTGGCCGAAGCGATAGAGACTCTTGCAGAACGAAAGATCGGCGCTCTGGTCGTGACCGGAGCGGGCGGCCGGATCGTCGGGATTGTTTCGGAGCGGGACGTCGTGCGCACATTCGCGCAGTTTGGCGGCAGCGCGCTGGAATTGCCGCTGACCGAAGTGATGACCCGCAAGGTGGTGACCTGCGGGCCGGCGGACACGGTCGCCGTTCTCATGGAGCGGATGACGGCCGGCAAGTTCCGGCATCTTCCGGTGATGGAGGAAGGCGATCTCGTCGGCATCATCTCGATTGGCGACGTGGTGAAATATCGCCTCACGGAGCTCGAATTCGAACACGACGCGATGCGCGACTACATTCAGACCGCCTGACGCGGCTCACGGTTCGGAAAAGGTCGCCGCCGTTCAGGTCAGGGCGGCGATCGCATCGGTGATATCGGGGACAGCGCGCTCGGCGGCCAGCGCTCCGATTTCGATCGCCTCCTTGGCGCGATGGAAATCGAAAAGTCCGACCTTGCCGCAACGCGGCGCAATCATCACGTCGGGAGGGTCACCGGCCAGCCGCGAGCGGGTCACGCGATCCTGCATGATGTTGAATGAATCGATCATGACGGTCGCGATATTCGGGCTGCGCTTGTCGCCGATCAGCTGCCGCTTGAGCAGGAATTCCGGGCTGAGAATGCGGCGCAGTCCTTCGGGGCGGGCGCGCATCTCCGACAGCAGCCGCGCGTCGTCCTCGTCGGGCCCGTGATCGGCGATGGTGCCGCCGCGCCCGAGCATGTCGGAGTTGAGATTAACGGCAATGACGAGCCTCGCGCCGAGCGCGCGGGCCGCCGAGACGGGTACCGGGTTGACGAGCGCGCCGTCCACCAGCCAGCGGCCGCCAAGCCGCACCGGCGTGAAGACGCCGGGCAGCGCGTAGGAGGCGCGCGCCGCATCGACCACGCGGCCGCGCGTCAGCCAGATCTCGTGCCCGGTCCCGAGCTCGGTTGCGATACAGGCGTATCGCTTCGGCAGGTCTTCAATTCGCGTGTCGCCCAGCGTCGTTTCCAGCCGATGCGCCAGCTTGTCGCCGCCGATCAGGCCGGAGCCGCCGAGGCTGATATCCAGATGACCGAGCACCCCGCGCGTCGTCAGACTGCGCGCCCATTGTTCGAAGATGTCGAGTTTGTCGCCAGCGTAGCAGGCGCCGGCCACGGCACCGATCGAGGTGCCGACCACGACATCCGGTTCAATGCCGTATTTTGCCAGGACCTTGAGGATGCCGATATGCACGAAACCGCGCGCGATGCCGCCGCCCAGCGCAAGGCCGATGCTCGGCCGCGGCAGAGCCTTTTTCTCGGTGGTCGCTTCGGCGGCGCGGTCGCCATTCACGGCGCGCCGGATCAGGGCCTGCAGCACGATCTTCAATCCTCGATCTTATGATCGCGGGACCGATGACGAGAAACAAGGACTTGCGCTGCAATTTCGCGGCGCATGGTGAAAACGCCGGGTGAGGGCGATCACGCTTTCGACGGTCGGACCATCCGGAACTCGCTCTCGACCACGGCATAATTATGATAGCCGTTGCGGGCGATCGGCTTCATCGCGGCGGTGTCGAGCAATCCGTTCCGGATGAACCGGTCATCGATATGCACGCCGATCACCTGGCCGAAGACGACATGGGTGTCGAGGTCCCGGCCCTCGATGTCGGCAAGGGGCATGATCTGCAGCAGGACGCATTCCAGCGCACAGGGCGAGGCGGCGACGCGCGGCGGTTTCACAAGGCGTGACGGCGCGGCTTCGAGTCCCGTAGCGGCCATCTCGTTGATGCCGCGGGCCATCGGTGCCGAAGTCTTGTTCATCGCCTCGCGCAGATCCCAGGTGGCGAGATTGCAGACGAATTCACGCGTCTCTTTGATGAAGGCGACGGAATCCTTGTGGCCTTCGCTGGAGAACATGACGACCGCCGGATGGCTGGCGACAGCATTGAAGAAGGAATAGGGGGCGAGGTTGATCTCGCCCCTGGCGCTGATCGCGGTGATCCATCCAATCGGCCGCGGTGCGACGATCGCCTTGAACGGATCGTGCGGCAGCCCGTGATCGTTCTTGCGCGCGTCGTAGAACATCCTGCTCAGCCGCTGTAGCGGGTGACGATCTCCGAAAGCGGCGGGCGCGGACGATCTTCCGGTTGCCGCGCCGCCTTTCCGATATGCACGAAACCGGCGATGCGCTCATGGTCTGCGAGGCCCATCGCCTTGCGGATGCGCGGGTCGTAGGCGTACCATTCGGTGATCCAGTTCGCGGCATAGCCGATCGCATGCGCTGCGGTGATCAGATTCATGGTCGCGGCGCCGGCGGACAGGACCTGCTCCCACTCGGGAATCTTGGCGTGCGGTGCGGCGCGGCTGACCACGGCGATCACCAGCGGCGCCCGCGCCATGCGGTTGCGCTCGAATTCGACCTGGTCCGTCGTCGCATCGGCCCGATCCGCCTGGAAGGCCTCGGCGATGCTCTTGCCGATGGCGGCGCGCGCCTCGCCCTCGAACACGATGAAGCGCCACGGTGCCAGCTTCCCGTGATCGGGGACGCGCGACGCCACGGTCAGAATCGTGTCGATCTCGGCGGGGGAGGGCGAGGGGCCGGTCAGTTCGATTGGCTTGACCGAACGACGCGTGCTGAGAAGAGAAAGGGCATCCTGCATGGCGTTGCGGCTAGCACAGGCCGACAGCCGGCACAAATGCCGGCGCGTTCAGCACAGGCTTGAATTCGCCGCGATTTCCGCCGAAAACGCAAAGCATGAGGGCACTGGGAATTGCGGCTGTGTGGGCAGGAGCGCGGGCGGCATCTGTCGTTGCCATGCTGACCATATCGCTGTGCGCGTCGCAGGCCCAGCCATTCACCGGAACGTCCACGCCGGGCGGCCCGGCAGCGATAACCCCCTCCGTCGGAGAGCCGCAAAGCCTTGCGCCGCCGGGCGCCAATCTGGCCGCCCCCGGACCGTCCGATGTGCTGCGTCCTCCCGCGCCAATTCCGTTGCCCGTTGCGCCGCTGCCGCCTCCGGCACAGGTCGATCGTCCCGCCGCGCTGCCCATGCCGGCCGCACCGGCTCCTGCACTCGCTCCGGTCGTCCCGCCCGGGCAGGTCGCGCTTTATCTGAGCGCGCGATTCGGCCGCGACCTGCCGCAGGTCCCGGGCGGCATCCAATGGCGCATCTTCCCCGACCGTCCGGATGCGACCGGGATCCTGCGCCCGATCCGCGAGGAAAAAACCGCCGCGCCCACGCTCATGCTGCCGCCGGGCGGCTACATCGTTCACGCCACGATGGGCCACGCGCATACGCTGAAGAAGGTGCAGTTGCGCGCCGAGACCGTGCGCGAGGTGTTCGATATCCCCGCTGGCGGCATTCGCATCGAGGGTCGGGTGGGCGAGGCGCGCATTCCGGCGACGCAGATCCATTTCGATATCTACAAGGGCAGCCAGTTCGAGACCGGCGACAAGCGCGCCCTCAGCCAGAACCTTTTGACCGGCGAGGTGATGCTGGTGCCCGAAGGCACCTATCATCTCGTTTCACATTACGGCGATGGCAATGCCGTGGTCCGATCCGACATCCGCGTGCAGGCTGGCCGTGTGACCGATGTCACCGTCAATCACCGCGCGGCAATGATCACGCTGAAGCTCGTCACCAGTGATGGCGGCGAAGCCCTCGCCAATACGCAATGGTCGGTGCTGACGCCGGGCGGCGACGTGATCAAGGAATCGATCGGTGCGTTCCCGCGTGTCGTTCTTGCGGAAGGCGACTACCGCGTCATCGCGCGCAACGAAGGCCGTTCGTTCCAGCACGACTTCAACGTGGCTCCCGGGGTCGACCGGGAAATCTCGGTGGTCGCGCGCTGAGGCGTGCTACCCTGCCGCCGGAGGTGAGGCGGTGAGAACGACAACACATCGCACGCTCTTTGGCATTGCGGCCGTTGTGCTGCTGCTGGCCGCCAGCGCGCCGCCGGCGCGCGCATCGGACGGACAGCTGCCGGCCGATATCGATCGGATGAAGGCCGAGTATCGGCGGCCGCCGGCGCGCGCGGTCGATAACCCGGCGCTGGCCGAACTCGGGCGCGCGCTGTTTTTCGATCCCATCATCTCGGCTTCGGGCAGGACCGCTTGCGCGACCTGCCACCGGCCGGAATTGGGCTGGGCCTCCAATGAGGCGCGCAGCATCGGGGATTCCGGGCGGCCGGCGTCGCGCAAGACCCAGACCTTGCTTGGCATTGGCCATGCGCGCCCGCCTTTCGACTGGGACGGCCGCCATGCGACGCTCGAGGCGCAGGCGGTATCTTCGATCGGCACCGGCTCGATGTCGCTGTTCGCGACCCCGCACGAGATGAAGGTGGACGACATCGTCGCGCGACTGGGCGGGAGCGACGCCTATGCTGCCAAATTCGCCCTTGCGCTGCCGAACGCCCCGATCAACCTCGACAGCATCGTGATCGCGCTTGCCGCGTTCGAGCGCACCATCGAGCCGGGCGTTGCGCCGTTCGACCGGTGGGTCGCCGGCGATGAGGCCGCGATCCCGGACGCGGCCAAGCGCGGCTTCGTGCTGTTCCATACCGAGGCCGGCTGCTCCGGATGCCACAGCGGCTGGCGCTTTACCGATGACGGTTTCCATGACATCGGCACCACGACAACCGATCGCGGTCGCGGCCGTGAGCGGAAGGACGATCCGAAGATGCAATTCGCCTTCAAGACGCCGACGCTGCGCTCGGTCGCCTTGCGCGCGCCCTATATGCATGACGGCGCGGTGCCCACGCTGCGGGACGTGGTCGACCTTTATGTCAGGGGCGGCATCGACCGTCCGAGCCGCTCTCCGATGATCAATCCGATCGACATGACCGAGGAGGAGCGCGACGATCTCGTGGCGTTCCTGCAGACGCTGACTGGCGAGGGCGACACACGGTAGCGCTCGTACCGCGATCCGGCCGCCGTCATTTTCGCTAGACGGCGGTCCAGCCGCCGTCGTGGGCGATGACCTGGCCGGTGACAAAACGCGAGGCGTCGCTCGCGAGATAGATCACCAGCCCCTGCAATTCGTTGGCGTCGCCGCGGCGGCCCATCGGCGTTCCGGAAAGCACCGCCTGCTCGAAGCGTTCGCGGTCCTGCGCGCTCCAGTCCACCTTGAAATGGTCGGCGAGCCGCGTCCCGGCGCCCTGCCAGCCGGGCGCAATGGCGTTGGCGCGGATGTTGTCGCGCGCGTATTCCGCCGCGATCTGCTTGGTCAGGCCGGAGATGCCGGCCTTGGCCGCCGCATAGGCGACGCCCGAGACCGGAAATCCGGGATAGAAGCCGACCAGCCCGATCAGCGAGGCGACGTTGATGATCGAGCCGCCGCCGGCGTCCAGCATCAGCGGGAGGACCGCGCGCGTCACCAGAAAGGGGCCGTTGAGGTTGACGTCGATCACGCGCCGCCAGTCGTCGGTCGCAACCTCGTGCATCCGCTTGGGATAGGGTGCGACGCCGGCATTGTTGATCAGGATGTCGAGTTTGCCGTGCGAACTTTTCACCGCGCGCCCGAGATGGGCGATCTCTTCTTCACGCGTCACGTCGAAGATGATGCGCGAGGCCTTGTGGCCGCCGCCCTGGATGAGCGAGACCGTTTCGCTCACCCAGTTCTTGTCGCGATCCGCGCAGATCACGTCGGCGCCGGCGGCCGACAGTCCGATCGCCATCTGGCGGCCAAGTCCGGAGCCTGCGCCGGTGACCAGCGCCACTTTGCCATCGAGCTTGAACAGCTCGGCCGACATCAAGCTGCCTTGGCGAGCTTCGCGCGCCGCAGGTCCGGCGGCAGCGCCTCGTC
>JAEWHY010000539.1 GCA_023387555.1 Pseudomonadota bacterium | reverse complement strand
ATTATCTGGCGGCCGGCGGAAAATTCACATCGGCGGAATCCGATGCGCTGGCGCGGTCGGCGTTGGCGAATTACTTCGCTGCGGCATTGATGATGCCGTACGCCCGTTTTGTCGCGGCTGCTAAATCCACACGCTACAATCTCGACGTGCTCCAGGCGCGTTTCGGCGCCTCGTTCGAGCAGGTTTGCCATCGCCTAACGACGCTGCGGGAGCCCGGTAACTCGGGTATCCCGTTTCACCTGCTTCGCGTCGATGTCGCCGGCAACATTTCGAAGCGGTTCTCGGCCTCGGGTATCCGTATTGCCCGTTTCGGGGCTGCTTGCCCGAAGTGGAGTGTCTATGAGGCCTTTACCTCGCCGGGTGTGTTGCGCGTGCAGGTGAGCCGCATGCCCGACGGCGAGACGTTTTTCTGCATCGCACGCACGGTCGGTGGAAGTTCCTCGCGTGCGGCGCCGGGCAGGTTGTCGCAGTCGCTCGATCGCCGCGCTATCGCGCTCGGCTGTTCGATCCGTCATGCGCCGGACATCGTCTACAGCGACAGCATTAATCTGGACGATCAACATGCCATCACGCCGATAGGTGTTTCCTGTCCGGCATGTCCGCGGCCCGATTGTGGCGAGCGCGCGGCGCCCGCCCTCTCCCAGATGCCTGCCTATTGACGGTGATCGCACGAGCATTTGTCTGACGAGCATTCGTCTTTTCTAACAGGTCCTGCCTGACCGCCCGCTCAGGTCGCAGCATGCCGGCGTCAATCAGCCGGCTCCGATTTTGCCCAGCCAGACGCCGATGCCGAACACGATGCCGCCGCCGATCACGACCTGCACGATCGTGTTGACGAGCTTGCCGCCCATGAAGCGGTAGCGGATATAGGCGATCGTTATGAGTTCGCAGGCGACGACCGCATAAGCGACGTTGAGTGCGACCCGAATGTCCGGGATCAGGAACGGAAAGGTATGCAGCATGCCGCCGATCCCGGTCGCCGCACCTGTGATCGTTCCCCGCAGCAGCGGTCCGCCACGGCCGGTCACGCTGCCATCATCGGACAGCGCTTCTGAAAGCCCCATGCTGATGGCCGCGCCGAGCGAAGCTGCCAGTCCGACAAAGAACGCATTCAGCGGCCTGCCCGTCAGGCCCGCCGCGGCGAAGATCGGCGCGAGAGTCGAGACCGAACCATCCATCAAACCGAGAAGCGCCGGCTGGATCTTCTGCAGCATGAATTCCTTTTTTACGGTCGTCCCGACAGCGCCCGGGTCATTCGTTATTCTTGTCATGCCGATGATCTCCTTTGGCGGTTCCCATCCGTGCGACGCGAAGCGATCGCAACGAAGCGCTCGCGAACAAAGACGCGGGTGAGATTCGGACAACGCCGATGCGCCAACGCCGATCCACGAAGTTCGGCATCGGCTCATCAGGCTGCGACCCGCCACTCAGGAGCGCGAGGTTGGACGGCGGGGTGGCTTCAACGGGTGCGCGCATCAGCCATGGAGCGGAGTTCGCCGTGATCGTGCGCCTCCGCCTCAATAGGGCGGCGGCTTGCGCTGCCGCTGTGCCTTTGTCGCTTCGACCCACCACGCGAGGTCGTCGGCAAAGCGCGGAAATGCGCCTTCGAGCGCCTTGCCGCTTTCGCCCGTGGGCTCGCCCTCGGCCGACAAGGTCTGTCCGATCGGGCCGACGCCGATCGTGCTGGAGGTCACCACCATTCCCATCTCGGAGAGGGTGCCGTGCCACGCTGTTGCGGCGCGCACACCGGACAAGCGTCCCGCCGAATAGCTGGCGATCGCGGCGGGCCGCCAGAACCATTCCTCGAGGAAATGATCGGTGAGGTTCTTCAGGCCCGGCTGGATGCCCCAGTTGTATTCGCCGGTGACGAACACGAAGCCGTCGGCATCGCGGATCTTGCCGGCAAGCTGTTCGAGCGCGTCCGGCGCCTTGCCCTTCGGATATTCCTTGTACATCCGGTCGAGCATCGGAAGGTCGATCGCCCTTGCATCGATCAGCTCGACGTCGTCGCCTCTGCGCCGCAGCCGCTCGATCAGGTATTGCGCGAGGCGGATGCCCATCCGGTCGGAGCGATAGGAACCGTAGAACACGAGGATGCGGTTGCCCATTGCGTCATCCTTAAGGTTCGGCTTTGAAAGCCCGGATTGACGATTACCGACAACGCATCGTCGGCGACCGTCATTTCGCTGCGCGCTACTGAGGCAACGCCGTGCCGGCCTGCTCCGCGATGAGATACGCGGCGTACCACTCGGGCCAATTCTCGTCGCGCTGGCCGCCGAGCCGCTGCTCGTGCTCGCCATGCGCGATTTCCGCCCGGCGCAGCGCGCTCGCAAGATCGGCGGCCGACGCAAAGCGCGTCTCGCCAGCGTCCACACGTCCGGCGAAGCGGGCGGTGATCTCCTGGAGCAGCCAGCTGTTGCCGTCCGGGTCCTTCAACGTGGCGTAGGAGTAATAGCTGCGCCGCTGCGGATCGATACCGGGCATCGGCGGATATCCCGGACCGTCGACATGGAAGATGTCGCTCACCTCGGCGCCACGGCTGACGAGATCGGCGCGCGCCGCCTCGATATCGGACACCACGAGGAACAGGCCCTGAGCCGAGCCCGGCGCGGCCGACGTCACGCCCTTGCCGAATTGCACCGAGGCCGGTGAGCCCGGTGGCGTGAACTGCACGCCGCGGAAGTGATCGCCCGCGACGAAGTCACCGTCGAGCCTCCAGCCGATGCGGCTGTAGAATGCCTTGGCCCGGTCGACGTCGGACACGGGAATCGCGGCGACCTCGAGCTTCAGCTCCACCGGCCGCGCATGTGCTGCCTGGGTTGCAGGATTGTCTTGCACCTCGATGTCCATCTGCTGCTCCTGTGCTGGTGTGGCTTTCAGATTGATGACGAGCGTCAGTCGGCGAGAATGAGCAGCGGCTTGCCCTTTTCGACGATGTAGGTGGCGAGTTCGGCGGCCTTGCCGGTGCCGACATTCTTCACCGCATGCGGGACGCCGTGCGGGATGAACAGCGCTTCGCCGGCCTTGACGATTTGCGGCGGCCGGCCGTCGAGG
>JAEWHY010000432.1 GCA_023387555.1 Pseudomonadota bacterium | reverse complement strand
CAGGACGCCGATGTTCTGGAGGTCGCGGTGTTCGATCTGCCGGATGACCGCTGGGTGCAGAAGGTGGTCGCGGCGGTGGTTCCGCGCAGCGCTTCGCTCGATCCGCAGGCGCTGCTGGCGCGCGCGCGGCAGAAGCTCGCCGGCTACAAATGCCCAAAGGAAATTTTTGTGACCGACCGGCTGCCCAAGAACGCCGCCGGCAAGGTGCTGCGCAAGGTCCTGCGCGAGGATTATCGCGACCGCGCCGCTGTCAACGGAATCGCTACAAAAAGGGAGAAAGCGTCATGAGCACGACTGGCAAGGTGATCGTCACGATTGCGCCGACCGGCGGCATGGCCGGAAAGGCGCAGAACCCGAATTTGCCGACCCAGCCGCAGGAAATCGCGGACGACGTCTATCGTTGCTACAACGCGGGCGCGAGCCTCGTCGCCGTGCATGCCCGCCGCCCGGACGATCTTGCGACCTGCAACCCGGACATCTACCGCAAGATCAACGGGCTGATCCGCGAGAAGTGCGACATCATCATCAACAATTCGACCGGCGGCGGCATCAACGGCGACATGGTGCGCGAGGCCCCGAACGGCTATCCCGAAATCATCTTCGAGGAGCGCATCAAGGGCATGGAGGCGGGCGCCGAAATGTGCACGCTCGATCCGACCACCATCATCGCGACCTATGAGGGCCGCGAGATCCTGATGAACACGTCGCCCGAGCGCTGCAAGTTCCTGGCGAAGGAAATGCAGAAGCGCGGCATCAAGCCGGAGTGGGAGGTGTTCTCTCCGACCCATCTTCTGCAGGACGTGCAGGCCTGCCTCGATGCCGGGCTCGATACCAAGCCGTATTTCATCAACTTCGTGCTGAACGTGCACCGCGGCTTTCAGGGTGCCATGCCCTACACGCCGAAGATCCTGCAGCAGATGGTCGAGATGATGCCGGAGGGGGCGGTGTTCAACGTCAGCGCGGTCGGCATCGCGCAACTCAATGCGGCGGTGCAGTCGCTGCTGCTCGGCGGCCACGTGCGGGTCGGGTTGGAGGACAATCTGTATTATTCGAAGGGGCGGCTGGCGAACAACGTCGAGCTTGTCGAGCGCATCGTGCGCATCATCCGCGAGTTCGGTCTCGAGCCGGCAACACCTGCGGAAGCGCGCGAGATCATCGGCCTGCCGCAACTCAAGGCGAAGAGCGCGGCATAGCCTCGCGGCGCTTACCGCGTCGCTCCCGCTGAAAGGGGGGATGAGGGGCATTGTCTTGCACAGGCCTACCCGCCGCCCGTCGCCGGCGACCTCCCTCTTTCCGGGGGGGCGCCGAGTATGCGGAAACGTTCAGGACTCAGTTAGATTCGCGTGGCACTGTTGTCCCGAGCGTCCACACATGCCCTTCGTCTATATTCTCGGTAGCACCACGCCGCGCGGCCCGATCTCCTATGTCGGCTGGACGCTCAATCTCGAGCGCCGGCTGGCGCAGCACAATGCCGGGAAGGGCGCGCGCACAACGCGCGGGCGGGTCTGGTCGCTGCTGTATTCGGAACGTTTTGAGTCCCGTGAAGATGCTATGAGTCGCGAGTGGCATCTCAAGCGCGACCGCAAGTTCCGCAAGGCGTTGCTCTCCGCGTCATTCCGGGGCGCCGCAAAGCGGCGAACCCGGAATCCATAACCGCGAACGGGAGTATGGATTCCGGGCCCGGCCTTTCAGGCCGTCCCGGAATGACCAGGTTGAATCACTCCGCCTCAGCGCCGGGAAAGACCTGCTCGATCAGCCGCTTCTGCACGCCCATGAGGTGCGCGCGCATCGCGGCTTCGGCCTGGGCGGCATTGCGCTCGGCAATGGCATTGGCGATCTTGCGGTGATCGGCGGCGTAGGCGGCCTGATTGTTGATGCAATGCGACGTCTCGCGGCCGTGACGCCATTTGCTGTCGAGTGCGGTTTCGAGCACGGCATCGAAAATGGCGATCAGCAGCGGGTTGCGTGCGGCCGCGGCAACGCGTCTGTGAAACGCCGCGTCGGCCTTCTCGTAGGACAGCGGATCCTTTGCATCGCGGCTGGAATCGGCCGCTTCGAATAGCCGGTCGATATCGCCTTGCGTGGCGCGCAGCGCTGCAAGTCGCGCCTGCATCGGTTCGATCGCAAGCCGCGCTTCCAGCGTGTCGCCCGGATTGGTCAGCCGCGACATCTCCGTGACGAGGCTTTCGGTGGCGTGTCGCGCATCGGTGGCAAAGGTTCCGCGGCCATGCTGGCGGCTGATGCGCCCTTCCGCCTCGAGCAATCCCAGCGCCTGGCGCAGCACGCGGCGGCTGACACCGAGTTCTTCCGCGAGTTCGCGTTCGGAGGGGAGGCGGCCCGCGCCGAGCCGCCCCGGACCGCGCAGCCGCCCGCCATCGATCATCATGCGAATCTGCTCGGCCGCTTGGCGATGATGCAGCCGCGCATTGGCGGGTGCTGCTTCCACGCGTCGGGTGGCGCCGATTTGGGTCGTCTGCGACAAGTCGTCCAACGGCATACCTCCGCCGAAAAGTGGTTCGCAAAACCTATACCAATGCGCACCAATTTTGCCAACTGGTGCAAAGTGGGCGATTGACGGGCGGACCAGCTTTGCTAGTTTTTTGCCAGTTGTTACGCGCCAACGGCGGAGAATTGAGCCTATGACCCCCCCTGCAAACGTCCAGCGTCTTCCCAACCGCGACGCCGCCCTGAAGGGCCTTTATGACGATGTCGCCGCCAAAAACATGTTCCCTTACTGGGCGCAGACCAAGGACGTCGCCAACGACGAGGACCGCGTCCTGATGGCCCCGACCAAGGCCGTCCCGTACCTCTGGAGCTGTGCGAACGACATTGAACCAGTTCTGGAGCGCGCCGTCGAACTGATCAAAATGGAAGACTCGGAGCGCCGCTCGCTGGTGCTGATGAACCCGGGTCTGGCGCCCAAGCGCGCCACGGTTTCGACCATGTATACGGCGTACCGGCTGAACGACGCCAACGAGATCATGCCCCCCCACAAGCACTCGCCGAACGCCATCCGCTTCGGCCTGAAGGGCAAGGGCAACTTCACCGGCGTCGACGGCGAGAACATCGTGTTCGGCCCCGGCGACATGGTTCTGACCCCGAACGACACCTGGCACAACCACGGCACCGTCGGCGACGAGCAGGCCCTGAACCTCTCGGTCCTCGACTTCCCGCTGGTCGAGACCCTGAACGCCGTGCACTTCGACCATAACTACATGGAAGAAGAGAACGGCAAGATGGTCCACAAGAAGCAGCAGAGCGAGCGCTTCACGCCGGACTATTCGCAGCGCATCTACGGCTACGGCGGCCTGATGCCGCGGTTCGCCAGCAAGGAAAAGCGCGGCGCCGGCTATTCGTCGCCGATGTTCGTCTATCGCTGGGACTTGATGCGCGAGCTGCTCGAGCGTCACAAGGATTGGGACGGCGATCCCTACGAGGCGCTGATGGCCGAGTACATCGACCCGACCAGCGGCAAGCCGGTGTTCAAGACCATGACCTTCTTCGCGCAGATGTTGCGTCCTGGCGAAAAGACACTGCCGCTGCGCCAGACCGCGAATCTGCTGGTGTCGCCGTTCGAAGGCCAGGGCTACTCGATCGTCGACGGTCAGCGCTTCGACTGGCAGAAGTTCGACACCCTCGCGGTTCCGGGCGGTTCGTGGTGTGAGCACGTCAACACGTCCGACACGGAGCCGGTCGTGATGTTCATCGCCAGCGACGAGCCGGTGCTCAAGAGCCTCGATCTCTTCAAGAAGTGGGGTCGCAACAAGAACGACGCGATCGAACTTCTGGCCTGATCGAAGACTGAAAATTAATTACGGCCCCGCTCTTGCAGCGGGGCCGTTTGCTTGCTTAAGAGCAGCGTCAGCCTGCGTTCGTTCCGATAGGTGAGTTTTGCTAGCGCGTTCCAACACAACGCTTGTTTCGCACATCGACTGCCCCGGCGGCGGCCAGGTTTGGGTCGAAAACGGGATCATGTATGTCGGCCATCAGCGGCCGACGTCAGGGACCACCATCGTCGATGTGTCGGACCCGGCAAATCCGAAGCATCTCGCAACAATTGAGGTGCCTGAGGGCTGGCACTCGCACAAAGTGCGGGTGAAAGACGGCATCATGGTCGTCAACCACGAAAAATTCGGCAAGGCGGGGCCGAACGAGATCGGCGGCGGCATCATGATTTATGATGTGTCGAAGCCGGCCACTCCGAAACTGATCAGCAAGTGGCTGACCAAGGGTGGCGGCGTCCACCGATTCGATTACGACGGCCGCTACGCCTATATCTCGCCGACCGTCGAAGGCTACGTCGGCAACATCGTCATGATCCTCGATCTGCTCGATCCGACGAAGCCGCAGGAAGTCGGCCGCTGGTGGATTCCGGGCCAGTGGGTCGGCGGCGGCGAGCAATATCCGTGGGATCAATGGGTCCCGCCGCGCTGTCACCATCCGCTGCGGGTCGGCGACCGGCTCTATGTGAGCTACTGGCATCACGGCTTCTTCATTCTCGACATTTCCGACATGTCGAAGCCGAAGGCGATCTCGGGCGTGAACACCAGCCCGATCTATCCGCATCCCACCCACACCTGCCTGCGCATGCCGCAGAAGCTGCGTGGCCGCGACATCATGATCGTCGCCGACGAGGACGTCGCCAAGCTGTGGCCGGCGGCGCCGAGCTTTGCCTGGGTGTATGACATCACCAACGAGCAGATGCCGGTGTCGATCGCGACCTTCCAGGTGCCAGGTCTCGATCCCGATGGCGCGCCGCAGGAGCCGATGACCGGCTGTCATCAGCCGTCGGAGCGCTTCCACGGCACCATCGTTCCGTTCGCCTGGTTCGCGCAGGGCCTGCGGCTCGTCGACTTCGCCGATCCGTTCAATCCGCGCGAGGTCGGTCACTACACGCCGGATCCGGCCGCCGGCGCGGCGCGGCCGTCATCGAACGACGTGACGACCGACGATCGCGGTCTCATCTATCTCGTCGATCGCGTGAACGGCGTCGACATTATCGAAACCAGCGTTTTTTCGTAAAGGCTCACCATGGACGACAAGAACAAGCGCGCGGACGTCTATCCGATCGGCAAGAAGAACCCGAACCTGCCGTTTCATCCGGCGGTGCGGGCCGGCGACTATATTTACGTGTCCGGTCAGGTCGCCAAGGACGCCAACAACAACATGATCCACGGGTCGATCGAGGAAGAGACCCGCGCGACCATCGAGACGATCGAGCGCATCATCGCGCAGGAAGGTGCGACGCTCGCCGATGTCGTGCGTGCGACCACCTATCTGCAGGACACCCGCGACTTCGGACGCTACAACAAGGTGTTCGGCGAGATGTTCAAGGACGCCATTCTCGCCCGCACGACGGTCGAGGCGCGCGCCGTCATCAACACCAAGATCGAAATCGAGTGCATCGTCTACAAGCCGCTGAAGAAGTAAGCACGGCATGATTCCTGCCGTGGCGTGACGGTGATGTTGGTGCTGCGGCCGGAGCTTCTCCACGCATTTTGAGAAGCCCGGCTGCGATGTCAGGGACCTGAAATGGACGATGTGACAAGGGTAGAGCCTCGCGTTGATCATTCGATGGCGAGCAATCTGTTCTTGCGCAATGCCTGGTATGTTGCGTGCTGGGACGAAGAGGTCGAAGCCGGCGCACTGCTGGCGCGCACCATTCTGAACGAACCGGTAGTCCTCTTCCGCGCCGAGGACGGCAGAGTCGCGGCTCTGCTGGACCGCTGCGCCCATCGCTTCGCGCCGATGCATATGGGCAAGCTGCTGCCGGGCGACCGCATCCAGTGTCCCTATCATGGCCTGGAGTTCGACGGTTCGGGCGCATGCGTTCATAACCCGCACGGCAACGGCAATATTCCCTCGCGCGCGCGCATCAGGAAGTTTCCGACCGTCACCAGGCACAACGCGGTCTGGATCTGGATGGGCGAGAACGAACCCGATTATGACGCCGTGCCCGATTTCAGTGTGCTGGACGGCGTGCCGGAGACCTTCGAAACCAAGCGCGACCGGATCAAGATCAAGGCGAACTATGAGCTGATCGTGGACAACCTCCTCGACCTCAGCCACGTGCCGTATCTGCACGCCGGCCTTCTTGGCAACAAGGACACCATCAATCCGGAGATCACGGTCGAGCAGGACGGCGAAGACGTCGTGGTCGGCCGTATCGCGAAAAACGCGACGCCTCCGGGCGTTTTCGCCACCCTGATGCCGGATATGCCCGAGCGGGTCGACCAGTTCAGCATCATTCGCTGGACTGCAGCGAGCAATCTTCGGCTGTACACGGGCGTCTGCAAGCCGGGTGAGCAGCCGGAGCAGGGGACCGGCTTCCACGCGATCCATCTGCTGACGCCGGAAACCGAGCGCACGACGCATTATTTCTTCACCGCGGCGCGCTTCAACGTTATGACGTCCGACGACGACAAGAATATGGAAATCCGCGAAACGATCGCGCGGATGCGCCGCTACGCCTTCGAGGAGCAGGACGCTCCGATGATCGAGGCGCAGCAGCGGGTGATCGACGCGGCGACCAGTGAACTCGATCCCGTGATCCTTTCGGTGGACGTCGGACCGATGCGGTACCGGCGGATCATGCAGAAAAAGATCGACGCGGAAGGACGTATCTAGGTCATACGTGACGGGCTCTCCGGATTGCGGATACGCGGGCTGGAGAGCGGAACTGACAGGAGAAGTGAATTGATCAGATTGCTGGGCCGCTCGACATCGGGCAACGTTCAGAAGGTGCTGTTCGGGCTGGAAGAGATGGGCGTGAAATACGCCCGCGAGGATTACGGCCGTCAGTTCGGCAACACCCAGACGCCGGAATACAAGAAGCTCAATCCCAACTCCAAGGTGCCGACGCTGATCGACGGCGACACCGCGACCTGGGAAAGCCACACCATTCTGCGCTATCTCGCCGCGCTGCATAAGCCGGAACTGGCCGGCTCGACGCCCGCCGAGAAGACCCACGTCGAGCGCTGGATGGACTGGCTGCTGGCGTCGCTGAACACGCCGTATGTCGCGGTGTTCAAGGACTCCAAGAACGAGCCGGAGAAGCGCGCCGCCGACTTCGCCGCGCAGGTCGCCGACATGGGCGCCCAGCTGAAGATCCTGGACGGCCACATCGCCGGCAAGTCGTTCTTCGCGCTGGACCGCCTGACGCTCGCCGACATCGCGCTCGCGCCGATCGTCAAGCGCTGCCTGGAATTCCCGGTCGACAAGCCGGACGTTCCGGAGCTGACCCGCTGGATCAAAGCGATGGAAGAGCGTCCGGCCTTCGCGGTCGCGACCGGCAAGAAGCCGTCGACGCTCAACACCGCGGCCTGAAGAGACCGCTGAGACGATGACGATCGAGGACAAGGCCGAAACCCAGCATGACGGAGGCGGCGGCCTTGCCCGCATTGCCCTTTCGGCGGTGCGGATGCTGATTGGCATGGTGCTGATCGGCCTTGTCCTGCTCAACGTGCTGAATGCCGTCGCCCGCGCCACCGGCAACGTGGTGATCGGTGTCGACGAGGTGCTGGTGTTCGGCATGATCTGGATGGTGATGATCGGCATGATGCTGGTCACCGCCGACCGTAGCCATATCGCACTCGAAATCCTCACCACCCGCATCGGCGTGCGCCCGCGCTATGTCCTGTCGATCGTGATCCACACGGTCATGGTGGGGGCCTGCGGCTATGCCGCCTGGCAATCCTTCGGCTTCATCAAGCGGATCGTTGCCTCCGGTCAGACCAGCATGGCGCTCGGCATGCCGATGGTGATTCCGCATTCGGCGCTGCTGGTCGGATTCGCGGGAACCGCATTGATCGCCGCCCTGATCGTTGTCAGCGACATTCGCGGCCTGACGCAGCATCGTGGGGGCCGCGCATGATCTGGACGCTCGGTGCAGTCCCGTTGGCGCTGCTGGTGATCGGCGCGCCGATCTTTCTGCTGCTGCTCACCGGCGGAATTCTCACTTTTGTCTCGTTCATGACGGTGTCGCCGATGGCGATCCACCAGATCATGTTCGGCGGGCTCGAGAATTACGCGCTGCTCGCGATTCCGTTCTTCATCTTCGCCGGCGAATTGATGGGCGCCGCCAAGATCGCCGACCGGCTCATCATCTGGGTGCTGGCGCTGATCGGCCGGATGCCGGGTTCGCTCGGTGTCGCGACCGTCGGCGCTTCGACGCTGATCGGTGCGATCTCGGGGGCGAGCGTTGCGACCGTCGCCGCGGTCGGAAAGTCGCTCTATCCGGGCCTGATCCGCGATGGCTACGGCCAGCGCTTCTCGTCCGGTCTGATCAGCTCGAGCGGTGCGATCGATATCCTGATCCCGCCGAGCATCGCCATGATCCTGTACGGCGCCTCCGCCGAGCAGTCGATCCCGAAGCTGTTCGTCGCGGGCATTCTGCCTGGGCTCCTGATAGCGCTGATGATGGTGGCCTTTGTCGTGACGCGCGCTGTGCAGCTTGAAATCCCGCGGACCGGGAAGTTCGACCTGCGTCACTTTCTCGCCACCACCTGGTTTGCGGCGCCGGCCCTGTTCATGCCGGCCTTCGTGCTGGGCCTGATCTATTTCGGTTATTCCTCGCCGACCGAAGCCGGGGGATTTGCCTGTCTCTACGCGATCATCGTCGGCCGCTATCTCTATCGCTCGATGTCCTGGAAGGACGTGATGGACGCGGCGGCGCGCTCGGCGATGCTGACGGCGCAGATCCTGGTGATCGTCGCGACGGCCGCCCTGTTCTCGTGGATCCTGACGATCAGCGGCATTCCGCGTGGGATGGCGGAATGGATTCAGGCGCTACAGCTCTCGCAGTGGTCCTTCCTGATCCTGATCAACGTCATTCTGCTGGCTGTCGGCTGTTTCCTCGATCCGGTCTCCGCGATCCTGGTGCTCACGCCGCTGCTGATGCCGCTGGTCAAGACCGTCGGAATCGATCCGATCCACTTCGGCATCATCATGTGCGCCAACGTCGCGATCGGAATGTTTACCCCGCCCTTCGGGCTCAACATCTTCGTGGCGCGCTCGGTTCTGGGCGTGCCGCTGGAGACGATCTACCGCGGCGTTCTTCCGTTCGCCGTCGTCCAGATTATCGCGCTTCTGATCATCACTTACTGGCCGGAACTGTCACTGATCCTCACTCGCTCAATCTAGATTCTGGGAGAAACACCATGCAGTTGACACGACACAGCATCTTCGCGGCGGCCATCGCCGCGGCGCTGACCGGAGCGCTTCCGGCCGCCGCGCAGGAAATGAAGCTCGCCAGCGCGACCATCAATGACGGTCAGCACGAGTGGCAGAAGTTGTTCGTCGAGGGCGTCAAGGCCCGCATCGGCGACAAGCTGAAGATGGGCATCTATCCGGCCAGCCAGCTCGGTGCGATTCCGCGCATGGCGGAAGGCGTGTCGCTCGGCACCATCGAGTCCTTCATCACGCCGACCTCGTTCGTGACCAACCTCGACCCGCGCTTCCAGATCTTCGAAGTGCCGGGCCTGTTCCGCTCGCCGGAGCACCAGTATGCGACCATCCAGGACCCCGCCTATCGCGATCATCTGGAGAAGATGTTCCTCGACAAGGGCCTGCGCGTGATCGGTGCGATCTACAATTCGCCGACCGTGATCCTGCTGAAGAAGCCCGGCGCCAAGATCGCCGACATGAAGGGCATGAAGGTGCGCACCTTCGCGTCGCCGCTGCAGGTCGAGCCGATGAAGTCGATCGGTGTGATCCCGACGCCGCTGGCGCTGTCCGAGGTGGTTCCGCAGCTGCAGTCCGGTGGCCTTGACGGCATGCTGGCCGGAATGCCGATCCTGACCGCGTTCAAATATTACGACGTCGCGAAATACGTCACCGACCTGGAATTCTCGTACATCCTCTCGGTGAACCTCGTGAACGAAGCCTGGTTCCAGTCGCAGCCGAAGGATGTCCAGGAGGCGATCCGCGCCGCCGGTCGCGAAGCCGAGCAGAAGGCGTTCCCGTGGGTTCTCGCCAACAACAAGAAGGCGAACGAGCTCTGGCTGGCCAACAAGGGCGAAATCCTGAAGCTGCCGGCCGCCGAGCAGGACAAGATGATGAAGGACTTCGTCGCGCTGGGAGCCAAGATCGTGGACGGCAATCCGGCCGCGAAGAAGGAGTTCGACGTCCTTAAGAAGGTCGTCGACGCCAAGGCGCCGAAGTGATCCTTC
This sequence comes from Pseudomonadota bacterium, assembly GCA_023387555.1. Lineage (GTDB taxonomy): Bacteria > Pseudomonadota > Alphaproteobacteria > Rhizobiales > Xanthobacteraceae > Pseudorhodoplanes. The sequence continues at coordinate 7,238 of JAEWHY010000432.1, read as the reverse complement.
GGTCGTAGTGATCGATCGTTTGATGCGCGGGGATTGCCCCGCGCATCATCGTGTTTGAAGAGCGTATGTCCGGGTCCATCCCGGCCAGTCTGGGCGGGGTTTCGATGACCACATCCGAATACGACTACATCATCGTCGGCGCGGGTTCCGCGGGCTGCACGCTGGCGGCGAGGCTGACGGAAGACGCCAACACCCGTGTCCTTCTGCTCGAGGCAGGGCCCTGGGACGACGGCTTCTGGCTGAAGATCCCGCTCGGCTGGGGCAAGGTCTACAAGGAACGTCTGTTCGACTGGCATTACGATTCCGAGCCCGAACCCTTCGCCGGACAGCGCAAGATGGAAGTCGCGCGCGGCAAGGTGATCGGCGGCTCCTCGTCCACAAATGCGATGGCCTACGTGCGCGGCAATCGCGGCGACTTCGACCGCTGGGCGGCGAACGGCGCCAAGGGCTGGTCGTACAAGGACGCGCTGCCGTACTTCCGGAAGCAGGAAAGCTGGGAGGGCGGTGGGAGCGCCTATCGCGGCGGCTCCGGCCCGCTGACCACCCGGCGCTCGCGCTACACCGACCCGCTGGTCGATGCCTATTTCGAGGCGGCCGGGCAGGCCGGCCATCCATTCAATCAGGACTATAATGCGGAGGAGCAGTACGGCTTCGCCCGCATGCAGGCGACCATCCGCAACGGCCGCCGCTGCAGCACCGCGGTCGCCTATCTGCGGCCGGCGCTGGCGCGCAAGAACCTCACCGTCGAGGTGAATGCGCAGACCTCGCGCGTCCTGCTCGAGGGCGTGCGCGCGACCGGCGTCGAGTACCGGCAGGGCAGCGAGATCAAGACCGCGCGCGCCGCGAAGGAGGTGCTGGTCTGCACCGGAACCATCAACTCGCCGCAGCTTCTGATGCTGTCGGGCATCGGCGCGCCGGAAGAGCTCGCCGCGCACGACATTCCGGTGAAGGTCGCGCTGCCCGGTGTCGGCAAGAATTTGCAGGACCATGTCGCCGCGCTGCTGGTCTACGGCCGCAACGGCGGCGGGCCGGTGCAGAAGAACCTGCGGCTCGACCGCCTGGCGCTGTCGCTGGCGCAGGGCGCGATGCTGGGCACCGGCTTCACCACGGATCTGCCGGGCGGCCTGATCGGCTTCCTGAAGACGCCGCGCGCGACAGAGCTGCCGGACGTCCAGCTGTTGTTTATCGCGGGTCCGCTCGGGGCGGCGCCTTACCTGCCGCCGTTCAAGTCAGCCTTCGAGGACACCTTCGCCTGCCGCATCGTGGTGCTGCGTCCGGAAAGCCATGGCTCGATCAGCCTGGCCTCGGCCGATCCCTTCAAGCATCCGCTGATCCGGCAGAATCTGCTGGCCACCGACGGTGACTGGCAGACGCTCAAGGCGGCGGTCGGGCTGTTCGACGATGTCGCGCGGCAGCCGGCATTGAAGCCGTTCGTGTCGCGCAAGATCGCGCCCGGCGCCAACATCAAGACCGACGCCGAATTCGAGACCTTCATCCGCAATACCGTGGTGACGACCCACCATCCCTGCGGTACCTGCAAGATGGGCACCGACGAGATGGCGGTGGTCGATCCGGAGCTGAAGGTGAGGGGCGCCGAAAACCTGCGGGTGATCGACGCTTCGGTGTTCCCGGACATCATCGGCGCCAACATCAACGCCGCGACGATCATGGTCGCGGAACGCGCCGCGGACCTGATCCGGGGCAGGGTGTAGCTGTTTCTTTTCCCTCCCCCGCTTGCGGGGGAGGGTGGCGAGACGCCGGAGGCGGCGGGCCGGGTGGGGGCACCGCATCACGCTCCATCGGGTATGCCCCCCCACCCCGATCTCCTTCCGCTTCGCTCAGTCGATCGACCCTCCCCCGCAAGCGGGGGGAGGGGAAACAACACGGCGTTCCGTCTGCATTGCAGTCCATCGCCGATCCCCCTTGCCCAAACCACAACCTGTCGTTATCTTCTCTTTTTGAAGCCACTCCTTCCGGCGCAGCCGGACGAGGGCTTTTTGCTTTTGTGGGGCAAGCCATGTCCACGAACAGGGACGGCCATATCCGTCTCACCTCGCATCCCGGCCATCGGACGCCGGGGCGGTTCCCGATCCGCTGGGGCGCGCCGACCGCGCGCGAACGCGGGCCCGTGATCGGCACCGTCAACGCCGGCCCGGACCGCAACGCCATCGGCGCGCATGGCGGCTCCTACGCGCTGTACCGCGCGCTGGCCGTATCGTCCGGCGCGCTCAATCCCATCGCCCGGCCGGATCTGACCGACACCACGCCCGTGGTCGACATCGGTCCGTTCCCGCAATGGGCCGATCCGGAGCGGATCGTCTCGCTCGACCCCTGGGGGCATCGCGTTGCGGCCGATTTCCGCACCGAGATCGCCGAGGGCGTCGACATTCGCCCGACCATCGCCATCACCAAGGCGCGGCTGACGCTGCCGGAGTTGGACCATTTCTTCGACAGCGGCTTCATCAAGGTCGACGGCGAACTGGTGCACGGCGCCCGCGACGTTGCCGTCACCAAGGCCGCGATCGATCCGGTCTGGTATCTGCCCGGCATCGCCGAGCGATTCGGCACGACCGAGGACAAGCTGCGCCGCACGTTGTTCGAACAGACCGGCGGCATGTATCCCGAGCTAGTCACGCGGCCGGACCTCTCGGTGTTCCTGCCGCCGATCGGGGGCATCACGCTCTATATCTTCGGCGATCCGGCGGCGTTGGCCGATCCGAAGAAGCGGCTGTCCTGCCGGGTCCACGACGAATGCAACGGCTCCGACGTATTCGGCTCCGACATCTGCACCTGCCGCCCTTATCTGATCCACGGCATCGCCGAATGCATTCGCGAAGCGCAGAACGGCGGCGTCGGGCTCATCGTCTATAACCGCAAGGAAGGTCGTGCGCTTGGCGAGGTCACGAAATTCCTCGTCTACAATGCGCGCAAGCGCCAGCCCGGCGGCGACCAGGCCGCGACCTATTTCGAGCGCACCGAATGCGTTGCGGGCGTGCAGGATGCGCGCTTCCAGCAACTGATGCCGGACGTGCTGAACTGGCTCGGCATCACCAAGATCGACCGCTTCGTGTCGATGTCTAACATGAAATACGACGCCATCACCGGCTCCGGCATCGACATCGTGGAGCGCATTCCGATTCCGGACGACATGATCCCGGACGACGCGAAGGTCGAGATGGAGGCGAAGAAGGCCGCGGGCTATTTCACGCCGGAAGGCGCGCCGACCGAGGAAGAACTGAAGGCCACGGTCGGCCGCAATCTGCGGGATTTCTGAGTTGGCATGCGCGCTCTTCATCGCAGTCATTCCGGGGCGCGCCGAAGGCGCGAACCCGGAATCCAGAGTCACAAACTCCGCGTTCGAATCCCTGTGGATTCCGGGTTCGCGGGCTTTCAGCCCGCGCCCCGGAATGACTGATTGAAAATGTTGAGCCCCGCCGTCAATTCCATGCTGTCCGCCCATGCCGTCCGCGAACGCGCACATGAGATGCTGGCGGCGGCGGAACGGAACGAACTGACGAGTTTCACGCTCGATCTCGGCAAGCTCCCCGACACCGCCGCCTTCGTTGCGCAGGTGATCCGCGAGAATTATCCCGCGCTGCAGGTGCCGCTGCATGCGCGCTGGCGGCATTTCCGTTTGTCCGGCACCGACCTTTGGCCGCTGATAGAGGCCGCGCGGGGATGGGAAAATCCGGAAGAGAAAGCCCGTGCAGCGTTCGACCTGGCGATTGTATCGGTGCTGCTCGACGCCGGCGCCGGGCCGGACTGGCGCTATCGCGACGGCGTGACCGGGCTCCAGGTCGCTCGATCCGAAGGGTTGGCGATCGCAAGTCTGCGCATGTTCGAGGCCGGGTATTTCTCGGCCAATCCGATCGATCCGCTGCGGGCCGACGCCAGCGAACTGGCGGCATTGACCGCAGACGATCTCGCGCGCGGGTTTCAGGTCAGCGAAAGCAATCCGCTGACGGGTCTTGAAGGCCGCGCGGCGCTGATCGCGAGGCTCGGTCGCGCGCTACTGGACAATCCGGCGGTATTTGCAACGAACGATGATCCGCGGCCGGGCGGGCTGTTCGATCATCTTGCCGCGTTCGCGAACGGTTCGCCGCTTGCGGCGCCCGATGTTTTGCGCAGCGTGCTGCATCATCTCGGCCCGATCTGGCCGGGCCGCATCGCGCTCGATGGCATTTCGCTCGGCGATACCTGGCGCCATCCCGCCATTGTCCGCGATGACGAGACCAACGGACTGGTCCCGTTCCACAAGCTGTCGCAATGGCTGACCTATTCGCTGGTCGAACCGTTGGAGGAGGGGGGCGTCGTTGTCTGCGATCTCGACGGCCTGACCGGTCTCGCCGAATACCGCAATGGCGGGCTCTTTCTCGACAACGGCGTCATCGCGCTGCGCGATCCGGCTGCGGCCGGGCAGGGGCATGAGGTGTGGTCGCCGCTGGTGGTGGAATGGCGCGCGCTGACCGTCGCGCTGCTCGACCGGATCGCGCCGCTGGTGAGGCACGAGCTTCAACTCGACGCCGCGGATTTCCCGCTCGGCGCCGTGCTGGAAGGCGGCACCTGGGCCGCCGGCCGCCGGCTTGCGAATGCCAAGCGCGCGGGCGCGCCGCCAATTCGTGTTATCAGCGACGGCACGGTGTTTTGAAGTCATGACGACTCATATTGAGACCGCCATGCCGACGCGACGAAGCGCGCTTTCTTTTCCCTCCCCCCGCGCAGCGGTGGGGAGGGTCGATCGACGGAGCGCAGCGACGGAGATCGGGGTGGGGGGCCTGCTTCGATCACGTTTGCCGAAGGCGCCCCCCACCCCCGACCCCTCCCCACCACTCACTTCGTTCGTGGGGGGAGGGGAGTGGACAGGCCGTTATTCGCAAGCCGGGCGAAAGACAGACCGGAGCTCTTGATATGCGCGGCGTCACCATCGTCGATCATCCGCTGGTGCAGCACAAACTGACGCTGCTGCGCGACAAGAACCGCTCGACCAAAGCGTTCCGCGAATTGTTCCGCGAGATCGGCAACCTGCTCTGCTACGAGGTCACGCGCGACCTGCCGCTCGAGATGATCGAGCTCGAGACGCCGTTCGCGCCGATGAAGTCGCCGATCCTGTCCGGCAAGAAGCTCGTGCTGGCGCCGATCGTGCGCGCCGGCATGGGCTTCCTCGAAGGCATGCTCGAACTCGTTCCCGCCGCGCGAGTCGCCCACATCGGGCTGTATCGCGATCCGCGCACGTTGGTGGCAGTGGAATATTTCTTCAAGGCGCCGGAAGACATCGCCGAGCGTCTCGTGCTCGTGCTGCATCCGATGCTGGCGACCGGCAATTCCGCGGTCGCCGCGGTCGACCGGCTGAAGGAAGCGGGCGCGCGTTCGCTGCGCATCGTCTGCCTGCTCGCGACCCCGCAGGGCGTCGACAAGGTGCAGGCGCATCACCCGGACGTGCATATCTGGACAGCGGCGATCGACGAGGAACTCGACGCCTCGGGCTACATTGTCCCCGGCGTCGGCGATGTCGGCGACCGGATGTACGGGACGAAGTAGGGCCTGAAGAATGCGCGGATCGCTGATACTGCCGCTTTTGGTCGCTGTCCTCGGCTGGGCGCTGGTCGCGGTGCTCGGCAGCCTCGCGACCGACATCGGTCCCTGGTACCGGTCGCTGGTCAAGCCGTCGTGGCAACCGCCCGACTGGGTGTTCGGACCGGTGTGGACGACGATCTTCGTGCTTTGCGCGGTCTCGGCCGCACTGGCCTGGCGATCCGCTGCGGATGCCGCGCGGCCGATGGTCGTCACGCTGTTCGTCGTGAACGGGGTGCTCAACGTCTTGTGGAGCGTCCTGTTCTTTTACCTGAAGCGGCCGTTCCTCGCCGGCCTCGAAATCATCGTGCTATGGGCGTCGATCGCGGTGCTGATCTGGTACGTCGGGCAGCATTCGCGTGTGGCCGCGATGCTGCTCCTGCCGTATCTGCTGTGGGTGAGTTTCGCGACGCTCCTCACCTGGACGATCGTCCATCTCAATCCGTGAGCCGGACGACCGCGCGTGCGGGGCGGCCTACTTCTTGCCGCCGGTGGCTGCGAGCAGCGAGGTCCACTTCTCGATATCGGCGCGGATGAAGGCGTCGAATTCCTTCGGCGTGCCGCCAAGCGCATCGATGCCCTGCGTCGCCATCGCCTTCGTCACGGCCTCGGTCTTCAGCGCCTCGTTCGCCGTCTTTGACAGCTTGTCGACCACATCCGCGGGCGTGCCGGCCGGCGCCAGCAAACCGATCCAGATGCCGACGTCGAAGCCCGGCATGCCGGCTTCATCCATCGTCGGCAGCTCCGGCATGACGCCGGCGCGCTTGGGCTGCGCCATCGCGAGCGCGCGCAACTTGTCGGCCTTCACATGCGGCGCAAGCGTTGCCGCGACGTTGAACATCAGCGTAATGCGGCCGGCCAGGAGATCGGTGAGCGCCTGGTTGCTGCCGCCCTGGTAATGCACCGCGACAATCTTGGTGCCGGCCTTCTGGTTGAACAGCTCCGCGGCGAGATGGCTTGCGGTGCCGGCGCCGGATGTTCCGAAGGTGAGGCTGTCGGGCTTCGCCTTCGCCAGCGCGACCAGCTCCTTCACGCTTTTTGCCTGCACATCGGGATGGGCGACCAGCATGTTCGGCACGACGCCAAGCAGCGCGATCGGCGCCATCTGCCTGGCCAGATCGAAACCCGATTTGGTCTGCGCCGGATTGAGGGTCTGCGCGACGGTCGCCATGAACAGCGTGTAGCCGTCGGGCGCGGCCCGCGCGACCGTCTCGGCCGCGATCATCGACGAATTGCCGGGCCGGTTCTCGACCACGACCGGCTGGCCGAACACCTGTTCCATGTGCTTGCCGACGAGGCGCGCCAGCGTGTCGGCTGTCGAGCCCGGACCGAAGCCGACAAGGATGCGGATCGGGCTCGATGGATATGATTGGGCAAACCCGGGCGTGGCGAATGCCAGCAAAGCGCCGGCGAGCAGAAGCGATGCGAGACGTCGAGCCATAAATCCTCCCATACGCAGCCGGTTGATCCGGCCGTCGTGTGTGCTGGCGTCATCTTGGCTGCGGCCCGGCGGGCGGGTCAAACCGTTTGCGCGCGCGAAGTCGATTGAATTGCCGCAGTGTGCTTCGCTTTTCGGGACGCGAAAGTGCTAGTCCGAAAAGTTGACCAGTCAAACAATCGATTGACATAACAAATATCGGCGCCTCTAGCTCGCAGCGGAAAAAGGG
>JAEWHY010000419.1 GCA_023387555.1 Pseudomonadota bacterium | reverse complement strand
TTCCACTTCTACACCATGAACCGCGCCGACCTCGTCTACGCGATCTGCCACATGCTGGGACTGCGCCCAGCCGTGAAGGCCGCGGCGTGATACCTTTCGTGAGCGCGCTTCTCCTTCCTTCTCCCATAGGGAGAGGGTGCCCGAGCGCAGCGAGGGCGGGTGAGGGGTCGTGACGCGAAACGTGACCATAGCGCGCAAGCTCAGGCGTGGTCAGACCGACGCAGAGCGCAAGCTGTGGTTCCGCCTCCGTGACCGAAGACTCGCCGGATTGAAATTCCGTCGGCAGATGCCACTCGGCGACTATGTCGTCGACTTCTGCTGCGAGTCTGCCCGGTTGGTGATTGAACTCGATGGTGAGCAGCATTGCGTTGCGGATAAACGCGACGTGCGTCGGACGATTGAACTCGAAGCTATGGGCTATCTCGTCTTGCGTTTCTGGAATCATGACGTGCTGAACAACACTGACGGCGTTGTCGAAAGTGTGCTCGACACGCTGAATAAGTTACCGCCGGTCCCCCCTCACCCTGACCCTCTCCCCAACGGGGAGAGGGAATAGCACTGAGTGTTTGGCAATGTCTGTGTCCCCCTCCCATACCGAATCCACCCTCCGCTCCCTCGCCGCAGACCGCATCCTGCTGCTCGACGGCGGCATGGGGACGATGCTGCAGCAGTTCCGGTTCGACGAGGCCGCGTTCCGCAATACGCGCTTCAAGGACTGGCAGCGCGACGTGCGCGGCAACAACGATCTGCTGTCGCTTACGCAGCCGGATGCGGTGCGCGAGATCCATCTGGCTTACTTCCAGGCCGGCGCGGATATCGTCTCGACCAACACGTTTTCGTCCACCGCGATCGCGCAGGCCGATTACGGCATGGAGGGCCTCGTGCCCGAACTGAACCGCGTCTCGGCCCAGCTGGTGCGCGAGGCGGCGGCGGTTGCCAAAAAGTGGGACGGCCGCGAACGCTTTGTCGCCGGCGCCATGGGCCCGACCAACCGCACCGCCTCGATCTCCCCGGACGTCAACAATCCCGGCTTCCGCGCGGTCTCGTTCGATGAACTGAAAGCGGCCTATGCCGAACAGGCCGCAGCGCTGCTGGAAGGCGGCGTCGACATTCTTCTTCTCGAGACGATCTTCGACACGCTCAACGCCAAGGCGGCGCTCTACGCCATTGCCGAACTGGAGGATGCGCGGGGCGAGAAAATCCCGGTGATGATCTCCGGAACCATCACCGATCTGTCCGGCCGCATGCTCGCAGGGCAGACGCCGGAAGCGTTCTGGAATTCCATCCGGCATGCCGCGCCGTTCTCAGTCGGGCTGAATTGCGCGCTCGGCGCCAAGGAGATGCGCGCGCATATCGCCGAACTCTCCCGCGTCGCCGATACGCTGATCTGCGCCTATCCGAATGCCGGGCTGCCGAACGAGTTCGGCCTTTATGACGAAAGCCCCGAGCATATGGCCGGGCTCCTGTCGGAATTCGCGGCATCCGGCCTCGTCAATATCGTCGGCGGCTGCTGCGGCACGACGCCGGAACATATGCGCGCGATCGCGCAGGGCGTCGCCGACAAGAAGCCGCGGGCGATCCCTGTGATCGAGCGGCGACTGCGGCTGTCAGGCCTCGAGCCCTTCACGCTGACGCCGGATATTCCGTTCGTGAATGTCGGCGAGCGCACGAATGTCACCGGCTCGGCAAAATTCCGCAAGCTGATTACCGCGGGCGATTACGCCGCGGGCCTCGCCATTGCCCGCGACCAGGTCGAGAACGGCGCGCAGATCATCGACGTCAACATGGACGAAGGCCTGCTCGATTCCGAGAAGGCGATGGTGACATTCCTGCACCTGATCGCGGCCGAGCCCGACATCGCGCGGGTGCCGATCATGATCGATTCCTCCAAGTTCCAGGTCATGGAAGCCGGCCTGAAATGCGTGCAGGGCAAGTGCATTGTGAACTCGATCTCGCTGAAGGAAGGCGAGGAGGCTTTCATCCATCATGCGAAGATCGTGCGCCGCTACGGCGCCGCCGTGGTGGTGATGGCGTTCGACGAGCAGGGGCAGGCGGATACGATCGAGCGCAAGACCGCGATCTGCCAACGCGCCTACGACATTCTGGTCAACAAGGTCGGGTTCCCGCCGGAAGACATCATCTTCGATCCGAATATCTTCGCGGTCGCGACCGGCATCGAGGAGCACAACAACTACGGTGTCGCCTTCATCGAGGCGGCGCGCTTCATCCGCGAGAAGCTGCCGCATGCGCATGTCTCGGGCGGAGTCTCGAACCTGTCATTCTCGTTCCGTGGCAACGAGCCGGTGCGCGAGGCGATGCATTCGGTGTTCCTGTATCACGCCATCAGGGCTGGCATGGACATGGGCATCGTCAATGCCGCGCAGATGGCGGTGTATGACGATCTCGATGCCGAGTTGCGCGAGGCCTGCGAGGACGTGGTGCTCAATCGCCGGCCCGACGCGGCCGAGCGGCTGCTCGAGATCGCCAAGCGGTTCTTTGGCCAGACCCGCGAGAAGGCCGAGGCCGATCTCGCCTGGCGCGAATGGCCGGTCGGCAAGCGGCTTTCGCATGCGCTGGTCCACGGCATCACCGATTTCATCACGCAGGACACCGAGGAAGCGCGGCGGGCCGCAGCGCGCCCGCTCGACGTGATCGAAGGGCCGCTGATGGACGGCATGAACGTGGTGGGCGATCTGTTCGGCTCCGGCAAGATGTTCCTGCCGCAGGTCGTGAAGTCCGCCCGCGTGATGAAGCAGGCCGTGGCCTATCTCATGCCCTTCATGGAAGACGAGAAGGCGGCGAATGACAAGGGCCAGAGCAATTCGAACGGCAAGGTCCTGCTCGCGACCGTGAAGGGCGACGTGCACGACATCGGCAAGAACATCGTCGGCGTCGTGCTCCAGTGCAACAACTACGAGGTGATCGACCTCGGGGTCATGGTGCCGGCCGCGAAGATCCTCGAGACCGCGCGCGAGCAGCAGGTCGACATCATCGGCCTGTCGGGTCTGATCACGCCCTCGCTCGACGAGATGTGCCATGTTGCGGCGGAGATGGAGCGGCAAAAGTTCGACCTTCCGCTCCTGATCGGCGGCGCCACGACGAGCCGCGTCCATACCGCGGTGAAGATCCATCCGAATTACAACACCGGTCAGGCGGTCTATGTGACGGACGCCAGCCGCGCCGTCGGCGTCGCTCAGTCGCTGATGTCGAAGGACGGCCGGGCCGCCTATGTCGAAAACACCCGCGCGGAATATGCACAGATCGCCGCCGCCCATGCCCGCGGCCAGGACGACAAGAAGCGGCTGACGCTCACTGAAGCGCGCGCCAGGTCGCTGACGCTCGATCCGAAGGTCGCGGTCGCGCCGAAACCACAGTTCCTCGGCACCCGGGTGTTGGAGAATTATCCGCTGGCGAAGCTGGTCGATTACATCGACTGGACGCCGTTCTTCAGCACCTGGGAACTGACCGGACGCTATCCGCAGATCCTGCATGACGAGAAATACGGCGAGGCCGCGCGCGGATTGTACGCCGATGCGCGGGCCATGCTGAAGCAGATCGTGGACGAGCAATGGGTGCAGGCCTCGGCCGTCGTTGGCTTCTGGCCGGCTGCCCGCGATGGCGACGACATCCGCGTCTATGACGAAGGCGGCCGCTCGCAGATCGCCACGTTGCACGGCTTGCGCCAGCAAATCGCGCGGCGCGATGGACGGCCGAATGTGTCGATTGCCGACTTCGTGGCGCCGAAGGCTGATGGCATTGTCGATCATGTCGGCGCCTTTGCGGTCACCGCCGGCATCGGCGAGGATGTCATTGCAACCCGCTTCAAGCGCGCGAACGATGATTATTCTGCGATCATGATGTCGGCGCTCGCCGACCGGCTTGCGGAAGCCTTCGCGGAGCATCTTCACGAGCGGGTCCGCAAGGAGTTCTGGGGCTATGCTCCGGCCGAGGCCCTCACGCCGGCGGAGCTGATCGCTGAGAGCTATCAGGGCGTGCGGCCGGCGCCGGGCTATCCCGCGCAGCCCGACCATACCGAGAAGGCGACGCTGTTCAGGCTGATCGAGGGCGAGCGCATCGGCATCAATCTGACCGAGAGCTTCGCGATGTGGCCGGGCGCCTCTGTCTGCGGGCTCTATTTCAGCCACCCGCAGAGCCACTATTTCGGCGTCGGCAAGATCGAGCGCGATCAGGTCGCGGATTACGCGCGCCGCAAGGGCTGGACGGTCGAGGAATGCGAACGCTGGCTGGCGCCGATCCTCAATTACAATCCGAGTGCTGTCGCGAAAGCGAAGGCGGCGTAGCGCCTGCGCAAGGCATCGTCATTGCGAGGAGCACCAGCGACGAAGCAATCCATTGGCCGTGATGCTGGTTGCTTCGGGCATTTCAAGGCGGAAGCCGAACCGCCTTCCCCAAACGCAAAGCACCGAAGCGGACATCCGCTCCGGTGCTTTGAACCCCAGCCGCCTTTTTACGCGGGCGGTGATTGTTGGTCTTACAGCTTTGACCCAGAATCTCAGAACGCTCCCAGCAACACCGCGCTCACGAACGCGAACACGGCAAACACAGCCAGGACGTTGAGCTTCAAGGAAAGGTCCATAAGGCCTCCTTTCGCTGTCCGTGAATTAACCATAGCAGTTCCTTGCTTCTGTCCGAAGGCCAGAACGCCGCAGAAGCGTCAAAGTGCCGCCATTGATTGGTAGGAGGGTGCCTGTTTCGCCTCTAAGTCACTGATACTTCGAAATAAATTTTTTTTCACAAGCTGGAAATGAGGTCCCGACCGGGGATCGGAGATTGTGCAATGCAAAAACGCATCCTCCGGTTCGCCCCTGGGCCGGATTAAAGCCGTCAAACTGTCTTTCCTGCGATCCGCTCCGCCAGCCGCCGCGCCGTAGGCATCACGACAAAGCCTGTCCCAGCCGCGATCGGCCAGGCGATGATGTAGGCCTTGGCCCATTGCCATACGAAGCCCTGATCGAGGCCGAGCGCGAGGAAAGTCGCGACGAACGTCACGATCGCCACCATGACGATCGTCATCAGCGCGGCGGTCAGAGCGCGCACCTTCCAGTCCATGCCAGCCTCCCGATGCCCGACTCTAAGGACGGGACGCGGGACGTTACGCACAGCGCTCCCCTCAGTCACCATTTAGTAAGGATAAGAAATACCGCTTCGCGCCGGTGAATGAGCCGTTAACGGAGTCATTCGCATTGTCCGCCTCATGCTGCGGAGGATGTGTCATCACTGGCGCAGAGGCGTCACCGGGTTGGGCTTGCTCCTGCTCGCGGGTTGCGCGGGACATTATCTTGTCCAGCGTGAGCCGTGGCGGAAGGAGGCCGAACTGACCTGCCTGCAGTCCGGCGCCGTCAGGGAAAGCGGCACCATCGTCCGGATCGATCCGATCAACGGTCCCGGCATGTGCGGCGCCGATTTCCCGCTGAAGGTGGCGGCGCTCGGCGATCAGCCGCCGCTCGGCTATTCGGATCTGCGGCCGCCGGGCAGCGTGCCCAATGCCGGACCGCAGCGCTGGCCGGTCACGACCGCGCCGAATCCTGCGCCGCCCCTCCGCACGACGCCGCAAACGCGGTCCCGGTCCGAGACGCAGTTCTACAATCCGATGCGGTCGCCTGCCGTGCAGAGCGAGCCGCTCGCGCCGTCCGCGCCAAGTTCCCGCGCTGTGGGCGCGCCGATGCAGATCGTGCCGTCCCAGCGTTACGAGAGCGGCGGCTATGACCGCGGTGCGGCGCGCGCACCGGCGGGCGATTACGTTCGCGCTGCGCCGGCCCCTTCGCGCCGGCCTTCAGTATTCGATGCGCCCTCCGAGCCGGCCCTCGATGATGAGGATGCCGCGGCTTCGAACGGCAATCCCTTTCCGATGCCGCCGCGTGGCGAGACCCGTCAGCGGCCTTTGCGGAGCGCTGCCGCAACCGCGCCGGTCCAGTCCCAGGTCCCGATGGGACGCAGCGCGATCGCGGCGCTCGGTCCGGTCGAGATCAAGCCTTCGGCGACGCTGGCCTGCCCGATGGTATCGGCGCTCGACCGCTGGATCATCGATGCCGTGCAGCCGGCGGCGCGACGCTGGTTCCGCCAGCAGGTGGTCGAGATCCGGCAGATCTCCGCCTATTCCTGCCGCGGCATGAACGGACAGCGCGGTGCGCGCATTTCCGAGCATGCGTTCGGCAATGCGCTCGACATCTCGTCCTTCACCCTTGCCGACGGGCGGCGCATCACCGTGAAGAATGGCTGGCGCGGCTCGCCGGAAGAGCAGGGCTTCCTGCGCGACGTCCAGGGTGCGGCTTGCGACATGTTCAACACCGTGCTGGCGCCCGGTTCGAACCGCTTCCACTACGATCATTTCCATTTCGACCTGATGCGGCGCAGGAGCGGCAATCGCATCTGCAATCCGGATCAGGTGTCCGGCGAAGCGGTGGCTGCACGTGCGGCGCGCGAGCGCGGCTATACTTGGCAGTCCTATGCCGGCTCGACCGGTTCGATCGGCAAATCCGGCGGAGCATCGCGCAATGCTTCACTTGGGGGCAAGCCCAAGGCCAAGCCGTCGACCAGACGCAATATTCTCGATGACGATGACTGGATCGAGGACGAGGGGCCGCGGCCGGCGGAATAGCGCCGGGGGGAGGTCGTCGCCACGACCCCGGCGCTCTATATAGCGGGCAGTCGCGGTCATGGACTCCCGCTGCCGCGGAAACGAAGCCGAAATGCACGATCACAGCCACTCAGGCCCCGGTCATTCGCACGCGGGACACGCGCATGCGCCGAAGGACTTTGGGCGGGCCTTTGCGATCGGCGTTGTGCTCAATCTCGGATTTGTCGCGGTCGAGTCGGCTTTCGGCATTCTCGCCAATTCCACCGCGCTACTCGCCGACGCCGGGCACAATCTCAGTGATGTGATCGGGCTGCTGATCGCATGGGGGGCGGCGCTGCTTGCAAAGCGCCCGCCGACCGAACGGCTCACCTACGGGCTGCGGGCGACCTCGATCCTCGCCGCGCTCGGCAACGCGATTCTCCTGATCTTCGCCTGCGGTGCGATCGCATGGGAAGCGTTCTGGCGCTTCGCCGAACCGAAGCCGGTAGCGAGCGTGACGGTGATGGCGGTGGCGGGGATCGGCATCGCAATCAATGGCTTCACCGCCTGGCTTTTCATGAGCGGCCGCAACAGCGATCTCAATATCCGCGGCGCCTATCTGCATATGGTCGCTGACGCCGGCGTGTCGGTCGGTGTGGTGATCGCGGGCGCCGGCATGATGCTGACGGGCTGGCTGTGGCTCGATCCGATGACCAGCCTGATCATCGTCGCGATGATCTTGTGGAGCACCTGGGGACTTTTGCGGGACTCGATTAATCTCGCGCTTGGCGGCGTTCCCGCGCATATCGAGCTCGCGGCGGTGCGAACGTGCCTTGAGGAACTGCCCGGTGTCCTGCGCGTGCATCACGTGCATGTGTGGGCCATGAGCACCAATGAGGTGGCGCTGACCGCGCATCTCGTGATGTCAGACCATCCCGGCAATGACTTCTTCAGGCATGCCGAGCACGAACTGCACGCCCGTTTCGGGATCGCGCATCCAACGCTCCAGATCGAGTTGGACGACGGCGTGACCGCGCAGGCGCATGAAGGCGCAGGCCCTCCGTGATGAGAAGTCTCGCTATTGGCAGCGGCGCAGGGTGACCGATGGGCCCGACTGCGGGCTTATTTCGATGTGATCGTCGTCAAGGAGCCGCAGCGTATACGTCTGTCGCGCGTTGATCATCGCATTGTCAAACTGGTCGACCACGCGAAAGCTCTTGTCGCCGATCTGGTTGACCGAGAAATTGCGGAACGACGAGACGCCGCCGGTGGTATCGCGCCGCAGAACGCCATCGAAACTCATGTAGCGCTGTCCGCAATCCTCAGCCGGACCATCGGCCGTCGGATTGTCATAGGTCCACTTGCCGGAAATCGGATAGGTGTCTGCAACCGCCGCGGAGATGATGAGGATGCCGACCGCGGCTGTGATGAGCCACAGCCCGAGGCGACGGATGTCGGAGTCCTGCATGGCACCGTCCCGAAAGAAGGAGTGCGGTATCATCGCACGCTGTCGCGGCGCAATCCATGCTCCGGCAAGGGCGCCGTCGCATATGGTTTACGCGAGCTTTCAGCTGGGTCAGCCCGGTGTGCCATATCCGCCAGCGGTCGGCACCTGGATGATGATCGCTTCATCCGCATCGATCACCGTGGCGTCGCAGCCCTTGAGCGTTTCGATGCGGCCATCTTTCCGGCGCACCGCATTCTCGCCGACCTGACCGGCTTCGCCGCCGGCAAGGCCAAACGGCCGCACGCGGCGATGGCCGGAGAGGATCGTGCATTCCATCCGCTCGAGGAAGCGGATGGTGCGGCGGATGCCATCGCCCGCATGCCACTTGCCTTTGCCGCCTGAGTCCTTGCGAATGTGGAAATCCTCCAGCACGACCGGATAGCGGAATTCTAGGATCTCCGGGTCGGTGAGGCGGGTATTGGTCATGTGGGTATGCACCGCATCGGTGCCGTTGAAGCCGGGGCCGGCGGGCGAGCCCGAGCAGATCGTCTCGTAATACTGATAGCGCTCGTTGCCGAAATTGAGATTGTTCATCGTGCCCTGAGCCGCCGCCATCGCGCCGAGCGCGCCGAACAGGCAATTGGTCACGGCCTGCGAGACCTCGACATTGCCCGCAACGACGGCCGCCGGATATTCCGGCGTCAGCATCGTGCGTTTCGGAATGACGATGTTGATCGGCCGCAGACATCCCGCATTCATCGGGATCTCGTCATCCACCATCACGCGGAAGACATAGAGCACCGCCGCGCGCGTCACGGGCTCGGGGGCGTTGAAGTTGGTCGGCTGCTGCGGCGAGGTGCTGGTGAAATCGACAGTCGCCTCGCGCTTCTTCTTGTCCACCGTGATCTTCACCCGGATCACCGTGCCCTGATCCATCTCGTAGGCGAATTCGGAATCGTGCAGGCGGTCGATCACGCGGCGCACGCTTTCGGCGGCGTTGTCCTGAACGTGATTCATGTAGGCCTGCACGACCGGTAGCGAGAATTGCTGCACCATCTTGCGCAGCTCCTGCACGCCCTTTTCATTGGCGGCGATCTGCGCCTTGAGATCGTTGACGTTCTGCACCGGGTTGCGCGCGGGATATTTCGTGCCGGTCAATGCGGCGTTGATCTCTTTCTCACAAAAGCGGCCGCGGTCGACCAGCTTGAAATTGTCAAGATAGACGCCTTCCTCCTCGATGGTGGTGGCGTTCGGCGACATCGAGCCGGGCGAAATGCCGCCGACATCGGCGTGATGGCCGCGTGATGCGACCCAGAACAGGATTCGTCCTCCGTGGCTTGCGCCGGACTGCTCCCTCCCCCCTTGCGGGGGAGGGTTGGGGAGGGGGGTGGATGCAATAAGTGTGCTTTGTCGCTTACCCCCCTCCCGGCGGCCTGCGGCCGCCGACCTCCCCCGCAAGGGGGGAGGTGAAGAAGAGATGTCGAACACGGGCGTGCACACCGTGATGTCCGGCAGATGCGTGCCGCCGTTATAGGGCGCGTTGATCGCGTAGACATCGCCCGGCCTGATCTGGCCCTTGTTCTCGCGGATGATGCTTTCGACGGCGCGGTCCATCGAGCCGAGATGCACCGGCATGTGCGGGGCGTTGGCAACAAGCGCGCCGTCGCCGGAAAACACCGCACAGGAAAAATCGAGCCGTTCCTTGATGTTCACCGAATAGGCGGTGTTTTGCAGCGCGACGCCCATCTGCTCGGCGATCGACATGAAAAGATTGTTGAACACCTCCAGCATCACCGGATCGGCCTTGGTGCCGACTGCGGCGGTGCGCTTCAGTTTCTGGAAACGCGTCAGGACCAGATGGTTCTTCGCTGTCAGCGCCGCCTGCCACCCGGGTTCGACCACGATGGTCTGATGCGGCTCGATGATGATGGCCGGGCCCTTCACCTTGTGCCCCGGCTTGAGCTGATCGCGGGTGTAGATCGCGGCCTTGTGCCATTTGCCGCCGGAAAAGAAGCGCGTGCGCCGGGTCGGGGCGGGGAGCTTGCCGCGCGTGGTCTTCAGCGCGCGCTCGCGGAATTTTGCGCCACCGCCGATGGCCTCGACCGAGACGGCTTCCAGTACAAGCTGCTTTGAGCGGTCGATGAAGCCGAACTGCGCCTTGTGTGCCTTCTCGAAGGCGCGGGTCATCGTGGCGATGCTGCCGGACTCGACCACCAGCGCCGTGTCCGTCCCGGCGTAGCGGATATGCGCACGCACGATCACCTTGATCGCGCGCACCGGCACACCCTGGCTCGCGACTTCGTCCTTCACCGCCTTGCCGAGCGTCTTGCCGATCCGGTTGAGCGAAGCGAGCGCCTTGGCGTTGAGCGGCTCCTCGATCGCCTGCTGGCGCGTGGCGCGGATATCCGCGAGGCCCATGCCATAGGCAGACAGCAGCGAGGAGAATGGATGGATCAGCACACTGGTCATGCCGAGCGCATCGGCGACCAGACACGCATGCTGCCCGCCGGCGCCGCCGAAGCAGTTGAGCGCATAGCGCGTGACATCATAGCCGCGTTGAACCGAAATCTTCTTGATCGCGTTCGCCATATTCTCGACCGCGATCTTGATGAAGCCGTCTGCGATCTCTTCCGGTGTCCTGTCGCCGCCGACCTCCGCTGCGAGTTCTGCGAAAGCCTCGCGCACGGCGGCGTCATCGAGCGGCTGGTCCTGCGCCGGTCCGAATATCTTCGGGAAGAAATCGGGCAGGAGCTTGCCGGCCATCACATTGGCATCGGTCACGGCGAGCGGGCCGCCACGGCGATAACATTTAGGTCCCGGATTGGCGCCGGCGGAATCCGGGCCGACCCGAAAACGCGCGCCGTCGAAGTGCAAGATCGAGCCACCTCCGGCCGCGACCGTGTGGATGCGCATCATCGGCGCGCGCATGCGCACGCCCGCGACCTCGGTCTCGAAGGCGCGCTCATACTCGCCGTCGTAATGCGAGACGTCGGTCGAAGTGCCGCCCATGTCGAAGCCGATGACGCGGCTGAAGCCCGCTTCGCGCGCTGTCTGCGCCATCGACACCACGCCGCCGGCGGGACCGGACAGGATCGCGTCCTTGCCCTGGAACAGGTCGGCGGCGGTAAGTCCGCCGGAGGACATCATGAACATGAGGCGCGCTGCGTCACCGCTTGCTTCACTGCGCTCCCTCCCCCCATGTGAAGCATGGTGGGGAGGGTGGGGGTGGGGGGTGTCGGCGGGCATTTCGTATGTCGAAGCGCCCCCCCCCCCCCCCCCCCCCCCCCCCCGGGGCGGGGGGGGGGCGAAAAAT
>JAEWHY010000429.1 GCA_023387555.1 Pseudomonadota bacterium | reverse complement strand
GGGTGAGGGGGGCTGTCCGCGCATGCGCAATTCGCAAATGCCCCTCACCCCAACCCTCTCCCCGCAGGCGGGGAGAGGGCGCCCACCGTGTGCGGGGCAACACTGATGGACCTCCTCTACAAGATCTTCATCGATCCCTTCGTGCAGATGGGCGGCGCGCCGGACCTCCTGATCCAGACGCTGTGGGAGGGGCTGGTCTCGGGCGTGCTTTACGCCCTGATCGCGCTGGGATTCGTGCTGATCTTCAAGGCCTCTGGCGTGTTCAATTTCGCGCAGGGCATCATGGTGGTGTTCGCCGCGCTGACGCTCGTCGGGCTCCACGCCAAGGGGGTGCCGGCCTTCCTCGCACTGGCGCTGACCATCGTCGTGATGCTGATCCTCGCGATCGGCGTCGAGCGGCTGATGCTGCGGCCGCTGGTGAACCAGCCCGACATCATCCTGTTCATGGCGACCTTCGGGCTCACCTATTTCCTGATCGGCCTCGGCGAGATCATCTTCGGCGGTGAGCCGAAGGTGATGATCACGAGCGAATTGTTCCTGCCGAAAGGCGCAATCGAGTGGAAGGTGTTCGGCGGCTTCGTGTCGTTCCAGAAGATCGACATCGCTGCTGCGATCATCGCCTCGATCATGGTGGCGACGCTTGCCGTGTTTTTCCAGAAGACACGGATCGGCCGGGCGCTGCGGGCGGTCGCCGACAGTCACAAGGCAGCGCTGTCGGTCGGCATTTCACTCGAGCAGATCTGGGTCATCGTGTGGTTCGCTGCCGGAATCGTCGCGCTCGCCACAGGAATCATGTGGGGTGCCCGGTCCGATGTGTCGTTCGCGCTGCAGATCCTGGCGCTGAAGGCGCTGCCGGTGCTGATCCTTGGCGGCTTCACCTCTATTCCGGGGGCGATCGTCGGCGGCGTCATCATCGGTGTCGGCGAGAAGCTCGGTGAATTCTACTGGGGGCCGCTGCTCGGTTCGGGCATCGAAAGCTGGCTCGCCTACATGATCGCGCTGGTCTTCCTGCTGTTTCGCCCGCAGGGGCTGTTCGGCGAACGCATCATCGAGCGGATATGAACATGACTGTGACTTTTCAGCGAGCACAGCAGCGCTCCCTCTCCCCGTTCTTACGGGGAGAGGGGTGGGGTGAGGGGCATTTCTCATCTTTGCCGCTAGCCCCTCACCCGGCTCGCATCTTCGATGCTCGCCACCCTCTCCCCGCTTCGCAGGGAGAGGGAAGAAGGAGCGCTTGATGTTCTACCGCGAGACCGGACAGTACAAGACGAACTACGCCGCCGACATGGCGCTGTTCCCGATCCGCCAGGACCGCATCGGCATCGGGCTGATCCTGGTCGTTGCCTTCGTCGTCATCCCGCTGACCATGTCGAGCTTCACGCTCTCGGCGGTGATGATCCCGATCCTGATTTTCGCGCTGGCCTCTATCGGGCTGAACCTGCTTACTGGCTATACCGGGCTGATCTCGCTCGGCACGGCGGGTTTCATGGGCGTCGGTGCCTATGCCACCTACAAGCTCACGACCTGGTTTCCGGACGTCAACATCATCCTGCTGATCCTTCTGTCCGGCCTCGCGTCGGCGGCGGTCGGTGCGCTGTTCGGCTTGCCGTCGTTGCGCATCAAGGGGTTCTACCTTGCGGTGGCGACGCTGGCCGCGCAGTTCTTCCTGTCCTGGTGCTTCGTGCGCGTGCCCTGGTTGGTGAACTACAACGTGTCGAATGCGATCGAAGTGCCGACCCGGACGATCTTCGATATTCCGGTGACCGGTCCGAATGCGACGCCGGTGGCGCGCTACATGGTCGTGCTCTGTGTCGTAGTGGCGCTGACCTGGATTGCCTCGAACATCGTGCGCGGACGGATCGGCCGCAGCTGGATGGCGGTGCGCGACATGGATATCGCCGCCGAGCTGATCGGCATCCGGCTGTACCGCACCAAGCTGCTCGCCTTTGCGGTCTCCTCCTATTATTGCGGCGTCGCCGGTGCGCTGATGGTGTTCCTCTGGCTCGGCGCGGCCGAGGCGGACAGCTTCAACATCAACCAGTCCTTCATCATCCTCTTCATGGTGATCATCGGCGGGCTTGGCAGCCTGATCGGTTCGTTCTTCGGCGCAGCGTTCATCTGGGGTCTGCCGATCGTGCTGCGGGCGGCGCCGGAATTCTTCGGTGTCACCGTGCATGCCGCGACCGTCGAGCATATCCAGTTCATGGTGGTCGGCGCGCTGATCATTTTCTTCCTGATCGTGGAGCCGCACGGACTGGCCCGGCTCTGGCAGATCGGAAAGCAGAAATTGCGGGTGTGGCCTTTCCCTTATTGACAGGGCACACTCGTGGTTAAGCCTGCGAGCGGCCAGCCGCTCGGGGGAAACAAGATGACCGGCCATCGTGCCGGCATACAAAAGGGAGAAACGCAATGCGTCTGACACAGGTGGCCCTTGGAGCGGCCATTGCAGGCCTTCTCGGCGGTGCGGCCTTTCCGACCGCGGCGGTCGCGCAGGACAGCATCTATGTGCCGCTCCTGACCTACCGCACCGGTCCGTTCGCGGGCTCCGGAATCCCGATCGCAAACGGGATGAACGATTATCTCCAGATGCTGAACGAGCGTGACGGCGGCATCGGCGGCGTCAAGCTCACGATCGAGGAATGCGAGACCGGCTACGACACCAAGAAGGGTGTCGAATGCTACGAGCAGGTCAAGTCGAAGAAGCCGGTGATCATGAATCCGTGGTCGACCGGCATCACGCTGCAGGTGATTCCGAAGGCGGCGGTCGACAAGATTCCGGTGCTGTCGATGGCTTACGGCCTGTCGGCCGCGGCGGTCGGCAATGAGTTTCCGTGGGTTTTCAACCCGCCGGCGACCTACTGGGACGGCCTGTCGTTGGTCCTGCGCTATATCGGCGGCAAGGAAGGCGGCCTCGACAAGCTGAAGGGCAAGACCATCGGCTATATCTACTTCGATGGCGGCTATGGCCTCGAGCCGATCCCGCTGCTCGAGCAATTCGCCAAGGACTACGGCTTCACCGTCAAGCGCTATCCGGTTCCGGCGGCGGAGATGCAGAACCAGTCGGCGCAGTGGCTTGCAGTGCGGCGCGACAAGCCGGACTGGATGATCATGTGGGGTTGGGGCGCGATGAACCCGACCGCCGTGCGCGAAGCGACCCGCATCAATTATCCGATGGACAAGTTCGTCGGCGTTTGGTGGGCCGGCGGTGAGGACGATGCGCGTCCGACCGGCGAGGCGGCGAAGGGCTACACCACGCTGAATTTCAGCGCGGTCGGCGCCAACTTCCCGGCGATCCAGGACATCCTCAAAACCGTCGTCGATAAGGGCAAGAGCCAGGGCCAGAAGGACAAGGTCGGCGAGGCGCATTACAACAAGGGTGTGTATAATTCAGTGCTGATCGCGGAAGCCATCCGCAACGCGCAGAAGGTCACCGGAAAGAAGGTGGTGACCGGCGAGGATGTGCGGCGCGGTCTCGAGACATTGAACATCAGTGCCGCGCGCTGGAAGGAACTCGGTCTGCCTGAGTTTGGCGCGCCGCTTGCGGTGTCGTGCGAGGACCATAGCGGACATCAGTCCGCCTATCTGCAGCAATGGGACGGGTCGAAGTGGGTGAAGATCACCGACTGGATCCCGCCGATGAAGGAACGCGTGCGCCCGTTGCTTGAGGCTGCGGCCAAGGATTATGTCAGCAAGAATCAGCCATGGCCGAAGCGCACGGAGCCTTGCGACAAGGCGTCTTGAGGCTTGCACAGCCCCCTCTCTCCTTGAGGGAGAGGGGGCGCGCGGCAGCGCGGGGTGAGGGGTAACAATCTTAGCCGTGCCCCCTCACCCGCCTCGCCGCTACGCGGCTCGCCACCCTCTCCCTCAAGGGCAGAGGGAAAGAAGCTCATGGAGACGTTGATGACCGTAGCTTCTCAGCAAAAGGAACCGTCCCCGGCACCCACCACGGAGAAAATCCTCTCCATCAACAACATCGAGGTGCTCTACGATCACGTCATCCTGGTCCTGAAGGGCGTCTCGCTCGAGGTCGATCGCGGCGGGATCGTCGCGCTGCTTGGCGCCAATGGCGCCGGCAAGACCACGACGCTGAAAGCGATCTCGAATCTGCTGCATTCCGAGCGCGGCGAAGTCACCAAGGGCTCGATTGTGTTCGACGGCGCGCAGGTGCAGTCGTTGTCTCCGAATGAGCTGGTGCGCCGCGGCTGCATCCAGGTGATGGAGGGCCGGCATTGTTTCGGCCATCTCACCATCGAGGAGAATCTCCTCACCGGCGCGTTCACGCGCAAGGACGGGCGCGCCGCGATCAACCGCGATCTCGAAATGGTCTATGGCTATTTCAAGCGCCTGCGCGAACGGAAGAACTCGATGGCCGGCTACACCTCCGGCGGCGAGCAGCAGATGTGCGCGATCGGCCGCGCGCTGATGTCGCGCCCGAAGATGATCCTGCTCGACGAGCCCTCGATGGGGCTCGCGCCGCAGATCGTCGAGGAAATCTTCGAGATCGTGAACGACCTGAATACGAAGGAGAATGTGTCATTTCTCCTCGCCGAGCAGAACACCAATATGGCGCTGAAATACGCGCGCTACGGCTACATCCTCGAGAATGGACGTGTCGTGATGGACGGCGACGCGAAGTCGCTGTCCGAGAACGAGGACGTCAAGGAATTCTACCTCGGCATCGCCGAGGGCAAGCGCAAGTCGTTCCGCGAGGGCAAGCACTACAAGCGCCGCAAGCGATGGCTGGCGTAGCCTCTTCTCCCTCCCCCCTTGCGGGGGAGGGTCGGGGAGGGGGGTAACGTCTCATGTCAGGAGTGGTTCGTCGGGCTCACCCCCCTCCCGGCTCACTTCGTTCGCCGGCCTCCCCCGCAAGGGGGGAGGCGAACGGAGTATGTGGATGAAACGCGACCACTACGACACCCTCGAAACCCGCGATCCGGCCGCACGCGAACGCGAAACCTTCGCTAGGCTGCCCGATCTGATCGCGCATGCGATGACGGCGCCGGGCTGGGCAAAGCATCTCGGTGGCATTGACCCGCATGCCATCGGTTCGCGCGATGCTCTGGGCAGGCTGCCGCTGCTTCGCAAATCCGATCTGCCGCGATTGCAGGCCGAAACGCCGCCGTTCGGTGGCTTCAATGTCACGCCGCCCGGCAAGGCGAAGCGCCTTCTCATGTCGCCCGGTCCGATCTTCGAGCCGGAAGGCCATGGCAACGACTTCGCCGGTGTCGCGCGCGCGATGTTCGCCGCCGGCTTTCGCGAGGGGCACATCGTCCTCAACTGCTTTTCGTATCACCTGACGCCCGGCGCCTGGATGTTCGAGGCCGCGGCGGAGGCGCTCGGCTGCCCGGTTATTCCGGGTGGCGTCGGCAATACCGAGCAACAGGTCGAGGCGATCGCGCGGCTCCGCCCCGAGGGCTACACCGGCACGCCGGACTTCCTGAAAATCCTGCTCGATACCGCGGACGCGTCCGGCAAGGACGCCTCCTCGATCAAGCGCGGACTTGTCTCCGGTGCGGCGCTGCCGACCTCGTTGCGCCTGGAGTTGTCGTCGCGCGGCGTCGAGGTGCTGCAATGCTACGCCATCGCCGAGACCGGGGTGATCGCCTACGAGACGCCGGCCCGCGAGGGGCTGGTCGTCAACGAGAACCTCATCGTCGAGATCGTGCGGCCCGGCACCGGCGATCCGGTGCCGGAGGGCGAGGTCGGCGAGGTCGTCGTGACCTCGTTCAATCCCGACTATCCGATGATCCGGCTGGCCACCGGCGACCTGTCGGCGGTGCTGCCCGGCCGCTCGCCCTGCGGCCGCACCAATATGCGGATCGGGGGCTGGATGGGGCGGGCCGATCAGACCACCAAGGTCAAGGGCATGTTCGTTCGCCCGGAGCAGATTGCCGAGATCGCGAAGCGCCATCCGGAGGTGGCGCGCCTACGCCTCGTGGTGACCCGCGAGGCCGAGCAGGATGCCATGACGCTGCATGTGGAGACTGCCGGCGGGGAGGGTCTCGCGGATGCGGTTGCCGCGACGCTCCAGTCCGTGACCAAGCTGAAGGGCGAGGTGAAACTCGTCGCGTTCGACAGCCTGCCGAACGACGGCAAGGTCATTGCCGACGAACGGCCGGTCTCCTAGTTTCTCATCTCCCGCTAGCGGGAGAGGTGAGAAAGAACATTGTGCCGGACATTCTGAAACCACGCGATGCGAAGACCATCGAACACGCCGTCGTCTGGGCGCTCGCCGAGGGCAAGACGCTCGAGATTGCCGGGCACGGTTCAAAGCGCGGCATCGGCCGTCCGAGCCAGTCGGACATCACGCTCGATCTCTCCGGCCTCACAGGTGTCACGCTCTACGAGCCGGAAGAACTGGTGCTGTCAGCCCGGGCCGGTACCCCGATTGCCGAGATCGAGCGGCTGGTCGCAGACAAGGGCCAGGAACTCGCGTTCGAGCCGATGGATTACGGGCCGCTGCTCGGCGGCGTGGCCGGCGCCGGCACCATCGGCGGTGTGCTTGCGGCCAATCTGTCGGGACCACGCCGGATCAAGGCCGGCGCCGCACGCGATCATTTCCTGGGCGTGAGCGCCGTGTCGGGTCGCGGCGAGACCTTCAAGTCGGGCGGCCGCGTGGTCAAGAACGTCACCGGCTACGATCTCTGCAAGCTGATGGCCGGCTCCTATGGCACCCTCGGCGTCATGACGGAGGTGACGATCAAGACCCTGCCGCGCGCCGAGACCGAAGCCACGATCCTGCTGATCGGTCTCGATGACCAACGCGCCACGCGGGCCATGGTGGAAGCCATGGGCTCGTCGTGCGACGTGTCGGGCGCCGCGCATCTTCCCGCCGACATCGCCGGCCAGATACCGGAACTCGCTGGCTTGCAGCCGGTGACGGCGCTGAGGCTCGAAGGCGTCGCGCCGTCGGTGGCGCATCGCTCGCGTGTTCTGGCGGATATCCTCAAGGGCTACGGCGCGCTTGAGACCTGCGGTCCCGAGGTGTCGCAAGGACTGTGGCGCCTCATCCGCGATGTGCGTCCGCTCTGCGGCGACGACCGGCCGGTCTGGCGGGTGTCGACGGCGCCGATGCAGGGGATCGCCGTAGCCTCGTCCGCCGCGGCCGCCGGCGCGGCATATTTCTTCGACTGGGGCGGCGGGCTGGTCTGGATCGCAATGCCGCCGTCCGACGATGCGGGCAGTGCGGTGATCCGGCCGGCGGTCGCAGCGGCCGGCGGTCACGCGACGCTGGTTCGGGCGCCCGCCGCCATCCGCGCGGCGGTCGCTGTGTTCGACCCGCAAGAAGCCGGTGTCGCGGCGCTGGCACAGCGCGTGAAGGACAGTTTCGACCCGAAAGGAATTCTCAATCCCGGCCGCATGTGGGCGGGGGTGTAGCGGACATGGTTGCCGCGGCCAGCCATCCTTGCGAAGAGAATGGAGCAGCGGCCACGGTCCGCGCATGAACTAGAACAGGCGTCGCATGCAGACCCGCTTTTCACTCGCACAGCTCGCCGATCCGGACACCGCGGAGTCGAACAAGATCCTCCGCGCCTGCGTGCATTGCGGCTTCTGCACCGCAACCTGCCCGACCTACGTATTGCTGGGCGACGAGCGCGATTCACCGCGCGGGCGCATCTACCTGATCAAGGACATGCTCGAGCAGGATCGGCCCGCCACCGCCGACGTGGTGAAGCATGTCGACCGCTGCCTGTCCTGCCTCGCCTGCATGACAACATGCCCCTCGGGCGTGCATTACATGCACCTCGTCGATCATGCCCGCGCCCATATCGAGAAGACCTACCGGCGGCCGCTCCGTGACCGGCTGGTGCGATGGTTGCTGGCGAATGTGCTGCCCTATCCGGAGCGGATGCGTGCGGCGCTTGCCGCTGCCCCGCTGGCGCGGCCGTTCGCAGGTCTCTTGGCGGCGCTGGGCTTCAGGCCGCTTGCCGCGATGCTGCGACTGGCGCCGGCGTGCACGGGCAAAGGCGCGGCGCCGCCGCAGCGCGTCGTCCATCCCGCCGACGGACCGCGGAAGGGACGCGTCGCCTTGCTTCAGGGCTGCGCCAACCGGGTGCTTGGTGTGAACGTCAACGCCGCGACGATCCGGCTGCTCAATCGCCTCGGGATCGAGGTCGTGACCCCGGCGGCCGAGGTCTGCTGCGGTGCGCTCGTCCACCACATGGGGCGCGAACATCAGTCCCATGCCCAGGCCAGGGCCAATATCGACACCTGGATGCAGGAGATCGAAGGCGATGGCCTCGATGCCATCGTCATCAACGTGTCCGGCTGTGGGACGACCGTGAAGGACTACGGCTTCATGCTACGAAACGACGCTGCCTATGCGGAGAAGGCAGCGCGGATCTCAAGCCTTGCCAAGGACATCAGCGAATATCTGGTCACCCTGACGCCTGCCGCTCAGGTCCGTCCGACGGGCCTGACCGTCGCCTACCATGCCGCATGTTCGTTGCAGCATGGCCAGCGCGTGGTGCGTCAGCCCAAGGAACTCCTGATCCGTCACGGCTTCGTGGTGAAGGACATTCCCGAGGGTCATCTCTGCTGCGGATCGGCAGGGACCTACAATATCTTGCAAAGCGAGATTGCGCAGACGCTAAGGGACCGTAAGATTGCAACCATCGCTCAACTGAGTCCCGATGTGATCGCAGCAGGCAATATCGGATGCATCACTCAGATCGCATCGGGCACGGCGATACCCGTGGTTCACCCGGTCGAGTTGATCGATTGGGCCACAGGAGGCCCGAAGCCGACGGGATTGTCCGGCGGCGCGCAAGCGATGCCGGGCGAAGAGGATCTGGTGGTGGGGGCAAAGACCGCAGCACCAGCCTAGCGGCAGCCTAGCGCAAACTTTTCGGAGAGAAGTCATGGCGAAGAAGGCTAAGAAGGGGAAAAAGGCCAAGAAGGCCAAGGGCAAAAAAGCCAAGAAGACGAGCATGCCCAAGAGGAAGGGTGTGAAGAAGGGCGTGAAGAAGAGCGCCGCGAAGAAGGGCAAGAAGGCAAAGAAAGCCAAGAAAGCCAAAGCCAAGAAAACGCGCGCTACCAAGAAGTCCTCTGCGTCCAAGAGGTCTGGAGCATCCAAGAAGACTGCAGCGCCGAAGAAGAAGAAGCGGGCGAAAAAGGCTGCACCTAAGGCCTCAGCGCCGGCGGCGTCCGAATCTGAAGCCGCTCCCGCGTCGTCGAGCGAGATGGGGGGCTACCGGCCGTTCAGCGAAACCAGCGGGACCTGAACGTCGTTGTAGATGTGTGATTGGGAGCGGCCCGGCCTGCGATGCAGCCGGGCCGTTCGCATGTTGGAAGAGCCCGCGTTCTGCCGTCGACGCCGTGGCCGCGTCGCCCAGCTTGTCGGTAAATCTTCGTTGCACAGTGTGCCTGTCGATGGTGGAGCGTTGGCGCGGGGGGCGGTGTTGCCGACCAGTGCGATGGTTGCGGTGCCCCGCACTCAGGGACGGATCGGGCGCAAATCGGTCGCAGGGATATGACTGCATTGCCCGGCTTGCCACAGCCAAATAGCATCGTTATTCGATCCGGCGGGCGGCCGCCCACGCGTATCTATGACAATCGGGAGGTTCGACGATGGCCTACAACATTCTTATTCTGGGCGCGGCCTATGGCTCGCTGCTCGCCTCCAAGATGCTGTTTGGCGGCAACAGGATTCACCACGTCTGCCTGCCGGCTGAGGCCGACCTGATCAACTCCGAAGGATTCATCGTGCGGCTGCCCGTCAAGGGCCGCAAGGACCCGGTGGTGCTGGATTCGCGCAAGCTTCCCGGCAAGGTGACGGCCGGCGGTGCAGCCGGCGTCAACCCGGCGGATTATGACCTCGTCGGGCTGGCGATGCAGGAGCCGCAATATCGTTCGCCCGGCGTGCGCGAATTGCTGGACGCGGTCGCGAAGTCGGGCGTGCCCTGCATGTCGATCATGAACATGCCGCCCTTGCCCTACATGCGCCGTATCCCGGGTCTGGACGCCGACACCTTGAAGCCGGCCTATACCGACCCGAGCGTGTGGGACAATTTCGATCCGAACAAGCTGACGCTCTGCAGCCCGGACCCGCAGGCAATCCGCCCGCCGGACGAAAAGGCGAACGTGCTCCAGGTCACGCTGCCGACCAATTTCAAGGTCGCAAAATTCGCCGACGACA
This sequence comes from Pseudomonadota bacterium, assembly GCA_023387555.1. Lineage (GTDB taxonomy): Bacteria > Pseudomonadota > Alphaproteobacteria > Rhizobiales > Xanthobacteraceae > Pseudorhodoplanes. Next base: position 7,290 of record JAEWHY010000429.1, on the reverse strand, counting down.
AGGACACCGCGATCCTGCGCCAGCTCGAGAAGGAGATCGACGCGATCCGTTTCGATCCGGGCGACGGCACGCCGATCGAGCTGCCGGTCAAGCTGCGGGTCTATGACTCGCTGTTCGTGCCGCTGGCCAAATGGGCGATGCTGCTCGCCGGCAACTACCGCTGCGTTACCGCGGACGGCATGCGGACCGCGCAGGAGGCGGTGCACAGCGACATCGATACCTCGCGCAGCGTCTATAACTTCGTGAACGATCTCGTGGTGAAGCTCGGCGCCGATCCGAAGGATCTGGTTCCGTTCGAGAAATACGCCGCCGCCGCGCAGAGCCTGATCCGTCCGGCCTCGGCTGCCCGCGCCCTCAACAACGGGGCTCCGTTCATCGAGCGGGCCGACAAGCTTGTGCAGCTGATCGCCAAGCAAAAGGGACTGAGCCTGCCCGCGATCGACGCCCAGGTGGCGCTGGTTGATTCGCGGCTGGAGGCGAATCGCAAAAAGGCCGCCTGATCGGTCCTTTGGCCTTCCGGAACGCCGGGAAACCTCTGGTTTCCCGGCGTTTTTTGTTGTTTTCGTGCAACAGATCAATGGATTGTGACAACGAAATGTGAATTGGCGGCGTTTGCGGATCGAAACGCCCAAAAAGGCAGCAGATGCGCAAAAGTTCGCGTTGGCGTTGCCCCTATCCCCGTGCGGAATAGTTGCGACTGCAAGATCAAAGCAGGGGGGTGACATTTCGGTCTGGCGATCAGGTCGCGAACGATCGCCACGCTTCAGTCACCGAAAGTGTCGAATTCGAAGGGGCTAGCCATGAAGAAATACGTGATGCCGGCGATCGTTGCCGCTGCCGTTGTGTCCGGCGCGCCTGCGCTCGCCGCCGATATTGCACCTGTGTACAAGGCGCCGCCGGCGCCGGTTGCGACCAATCCCTGGAACGTCGCGATCGGTGGTGCGGTGATGACCGATTATAACTTCCGCGGTATTTCCCAATCCGATCGGGGCCCCTCGGTGGGCGCCTATTTCGAAGGCCAGTACAAGGCCAGCGACATGGTGACGTTCTATGCCGCGATCGCCGGCATGAGCGTTGACCTTCCGACCAATCCCACGGCCGAGATCGACTATTACGGCGGCGTCCGCCTCAGCACCGGCAAGCTCAGCTGGGACTTCGGCGTGTGGTATTACCATTATCCGAAGGAAGGCATCGCGGGTGTTCCGTTCGATACCGACTTCTGGGAAGTCTACGGCAAGGTGGCGTGGGCCGTCACCGACCAGTTCACCCTTGGCGCCGCGGTCTATTACGCGGATGACTGGCTGAAGACCGGCGGCGAAGGCACCTATCTGTCCGGTACGGCGAAGTACGTGTTCCCGGCGGCGGGCGCGTTCGGTGCTTATGTGTCCGGCGAACTCGCCCACTACTGGCTCGGAACCACCACTCCCGCGCTCGGATCGGTCGACCTCCCCGACTACACCTACTGGAACGCGGGTATCGGCTTCACCTACAAGGCGCTGACGGTCGACCTGCGTTATCACGATACGAACCTGTCGCAGGCGGAGTGCGGTACGCTGACCGGCAATGCGGATGCCGGCTTCACTTCGACCGGTGCGCCGAAGTCGAAATGGTGCGGCGAGGCCTATATTGCCAAGCTCTCCTTCGACACGACCCTGAACGACCTGAAATAGGCTGGCCGCATAGCGTTCAGAAATCAGCTTGAGAGCGGCGGCCGAAGGGTCGCCGCTCTTGCTTTATGGGAGGGTGTTTGCTGAGCCTGCGGCTTGGCACTTTCGATGCGATCTCGGGGCGATATTCCAATGGAAAGACAATGGGGGCTGATGGCCGCGGGCGCCGCAGGCGGAAGTCTCGCAATCGGCCTGATGTACATGCTGTCGCTGCAGACCGAGTTTCCGCTCGCGGCGATCCCGTTCGCGACGTCGATCGTGCTGGTGACCGGCACGCCGGACGCGTTGCCGGCGCGGCCCCGCTCGCTGGTCGGCGGGCATATCATCGCGGCCATCATCGGCGTACTGGCCGTGAAGATCGCCGGGCCACAGGCCTGGGTCGCCGCGCTCGCGGTGGGTCTCGCGATGTTCGCAATGCTCGCGACCGACAGCTTTCATCCGCCGGCCGGCATCAACCCGCTGATCATCGTGATGAACAACATGTCCTGGGGGTTCATCCTGGTGCCGGTGGCTGCCGGCGCACTGATGCTGCTGGCCTATACGTTTGTCTGGACCAACGTCGTGCGCCGCCGTCGATGGCCGGATCGCTGGTGGTAGGCTCGTCGCTTCCGAGCGCCGCACGGCTTGCCGGAAACCCGGCTTATTCGGCCGCCGCTGCGCGCTTTTTATCGGCAAGCTTGTGCGTATCGCCTTCGCGTTCGAAGGTCACATGGCGCCCGTGCAGCCCGGTCAGCGTCGACCGGTGCCCGATGGAGATGACCGTCGTGTCCTTCAGCCGGGCGTGCAGGAGACCGTAGAGCTTGGCCTCCGACGGTTCGTCGAGGGAAGCGGTCGCCTCATCGAGGAACAGATAATCCGGTGCCTGCAACAGCGCCCGCGCCACCCCGAGGCGCTGCTGCTCGCCAAGCGACAGGGTCCGGTTCCAGTGGCCTTCCTGATGTAGCTTGTCTGCAAGCCTGGGCAGGCCGACGGCGTTCAGGGCATCGATCAGCGTTGCGTCGTCGTAAGCCCCGGAGGACGGATAGGACAAGGCGTTCGCAAGCGTCGTTTCCGGGAAATAGGGCCGCTGCGGCAGCACCATGATGCGCGCACCCTCCGGGATCACGACGCGTCCGGTCCCGAACGGCCATAATCCGGATAGCGCCCGGAACAGCGTCGACTTGCCGGCCCCTGACGGCCCGCTGACCAGCACATGCTCGCGCGGGCGGAATTCGGAGGCCGACGGCGCAAGCAGCGGGGTGCCATCCGGTCGATCGACCGACAGATCTTCGATGCGCACCGAACTGGCAGCAGCCTCGGACGTGACGTTGATCGTCGAGGCCTCTGCCATCCTGTGCGCCTCGTCGAGCGCACGATTGAAGCCGGTGAGACGGTCGACCACTGCGGCCCATTCCGCAATGCTGCGATAAAAGGTGATGAAGAACGAAAGCGACTCCTGCACGCTGTTGAAGGCGCCCGCGGTCTGCGTGAGCGCGCCGAGCGGGACCGCGCCGGAGAAATAGGCGGGACTGACGACGATATAGGGAAGGATCAGTCCGACCTGGGCGTGGCTTTGCTGAACGAAGATCACCTTCTTCTGTCGCGACATCAGCGCCATGAAATTCTGCGCAAGGTGCGCGAAGCGCTCGCCGAGCCGGCTCTTTTCCGCGGGCTCGCCGCGCAGCAATGCGATCTGTTCGGCATTCTCGCGAACCCGGATCAGGCTGAAGCGGAAATCCGCCTCGAAGCGCTGCTGGCGGAAATTGAGCGCAGCGAGCGGCCATCCGATCCAGTGCGCGATCAGGGTTCCGATGACCGAATAGATCAGCGCCGTCCACACCAGGTAGCCGGGAATGTTGACAGGCGATCCGAACACGGTGAGCGGTGCCGACGCCGACAGGCCCCATAGGATCGCGAAGAATGACAGAAGCGTAACGATCGCGCCGAGCAGGCGGACCACGATGGTGATCGACTTTTCGATGAACTGGTTGATATCGTCGGCGATCCGCTGGTCCGGGTTATCGGCCGGATCGCCGAAAAGTTGCATCCGGTAGTGCGCCGAACTGGCAAGCCAGCGCTCCAGATAGACGCGTGTCATCCAGGTGCGCCAGCGAATCTGCAGCCACTGGTTCAGGTAGAGCTGATAAACCGCGAGCACGATGAAGATCGCGGCCAGCACGCAGAAGATGCTCAGTTCGGCGACGAATTGGTCCCAGTTCCGGTCCTGCAAGGCATTGAAAAATCGAGCGTTCCATTGATTGATCAGGACGTTGACGGCAACGATCGACAGTTCGATCCCGATCACGGCGCCGAGCAGCAACAGGCCGGCGCGCCGGTCCTCTGACCGGAAATAGGGCAGGGACAGGCGGAAGACTTCGCCGAACAGCCGAACCAGGTCCTTCACGTATTCACCTCTTGAACACCGCTGCTGCCGAATGTGACGGCGCTGTAATCATTGCCGGTCGGGAGCGGTCATTATCGTTGGCACTTTTCCGGGCGGTCGCGGTCCGAGGAAAACCCGCAGCGGCATACACGGTGGACTTGTGCAATCCCCGCAACCCGTCCAAACTGTGACCAAGGCCCACCGGAATAGCACATAAGCCCCGGGGGTTAGTCACGAAAACGGCACCCGAAACAAGCCGTACAAAAATGGTCGCTAGGGAGGACCTCATGACCAAGAAAGCCGACAAGACGTCGCGTCGTAAATTTTTGCTCGCGGCCGGTGCCGCGGGCGCCGCAACCATCGCCATGCCCCAGGTGTCGCGCGCTCAGACCGTGACCTGGAAATATCAATCGACGTGGCCGACCAAGGACATCTTCCACGAATTCGCCGTCGACTACGCCAAGAAAGTCAACGAAATGGCGGGCGGCCGGCTCAAGTTCGACGTGCTGGCGGCTGGCGCCGTGGTGCCCGCATTCCAGATGGCCGATGCGGTTCATTCGGGCGTGCTGGATGCCGGGCACGGCGTGTGCGCCTATTGGTACGGCAAGCACAAGGCCTATTCCCTGTTCGGCACCCCGCCGTCCTATGGCTGGAATGCCGACAGCATGCTCGCCTGGTTCTATTACGGGGGCGGCGAGCAGCTCTACAAGGAGCTGGTCAACAACATTCTGAAGCTCAACCTCGTCGGCTATCTCTATTATCCGATGCCGACCCAGCCGCTCGGCTGGTTCAAGAAGGAAATGAAGTCGGGCGAAGACTTCAAGGGCATGAAGTACCGCACCGTCGGTCTGTCGGCGGACGTGTTCAAGGAGATGGGCGCGGCCGTTACGATCCTTCCGGGCGGTGAAATCGTGCCCGCGATGGACCGCGGCCTGCTCGACTCGGCGGAGTTCAACAACCCCTCGTCCGACATCATCCTGGGCTTCCCCGACGTGTCCAAGTTCTACATGATGGGTAGCCACCATCAGCAGATGGAACAGTTCGAGGTCATCTTCAACAAGCAGAAGCACGATGCGCTGCCGGCCGAACTGAGGGCGATCCTGAAATGGGCGGCGTTCGCCTCGGGCAGCGACATGTTCGGTCTTGCGCATGATCGCTATTCGAAGGATCTCGACGCGATCAAGAAGCGTGGCGTGAACGTCATCCATACGCCGGAGAAGCTGCTGAACGATCAGCTTGCGGCATGGGACAAGGTCATTGCCGACCAGAGCAAGGAGCCGTTCTTCAAGAAAGTGACGGAATCCCAGAAGGAGTGGGTGAAGCGCACCCAGCCTTACTTCCAGGTCAACAATCTCAGCACCTCGGAACTCGGGACGGCCTACAAGCACTTCTTCGGCTGATTGCCATAACCACGACGTAAACGGCACGCGCACGTCTGCGGCGCGTGCCGTTTTGGACTTCTCAGGGGCAACAAAAAAGAATATTCAACAATCCAACAACGAAGAATACGACGAACAAATACGTCGTTCGGGAGGGAGGACTTGTGGAGCGCGTTCTCTATTCGATTGATCAGCTCAGCACCTGGGTCGGCAAGACTTTCGCCTGGTGCATCCTGATCCTGACCTTCACCACCAGCTACGAAGTCTTCTCCCGCTATTTCTTCGGCGCGCCCACCGAGTGGGCCTTCGACGCGTCCTACATTCTTTACGGCACGCTGTTCATGATGGCGGGAGCTTATACGCTCGCTCGCAACAGCCACGTTCGCGGTGATTTTCTCTACCGCGCCTGGAGCCCGCGCACCCAGGCGAAATGGGATCTTCTGCTTTTCATCCTGTTTTTCTTTCCGGGCATGATCGCGTTCGTCTATTCGGGCTTCGGCTTCGCCAAGATGGCCTGGCTGATGAACGAGCGGTCCGCGGCCAGTCCAAACGGGCCGATCATATGGCCCTTCAAGTGGCTGATCCCGATCACCGGCGTTCTGATGGTGCTGCAGGGCCTCGTCGAGGTGGCGCGCTGCGTGATCTGCATCCGCACCGGAGAATGGCCAAGGCGGCTGCATGACGTCGAGGAGCTCGACAAGATCATGCTCGAAAAGGCGGAGCAGGGCGACTACGAAGTCGTCAAGGAGCTCGAGGAAATCGGTCAGCGCAAGGGTTCGATCTGATGTTGGGTCTCGGCAATCCCGAACTCGGCGTGCTGATGCTGGTGCTGTTCGTCGCATTCATCATGCTCGGGTTTCCGATCGCCTTCACGTTGATGGCGCTCGGTGTGTTCTTTGGCTATTTCGCCATGGGCGATCTCGTCTTCTCGCTTTTGGTGCAGCGCACCTATTCGGTGATGACGAACGATGTCCTGATCTCGATCCCGCTCTTCGTATTCATGGGCTACGTGATCGAGCGGGCCAATATTCTCGATCGGCTGTTCCGTTCTCTGCAGCTTGCGGCTGGTCCGATGCCGGCGTCGCTTGCGATCGCAACGCTCGCCACCTGCGCGATCTTCGCGACCGCGACCGGCATCGTCGGTGCGGTGGTGACGCTGATGGGCCTGCTGGCCTTCCCGGCGATGCTGCGCGCTGGCTACGACGTGAAGATTTCGGCCGGTGTGGTTTGCGCCGGCGGCTGTCTCGGCATCCTGATCCCGCCGAGCGTGATGCTGATCCTGTACGGCGCCACCGCGGGCGTGTCGGTGGTGAAGCTGTATGCCGGCGCGTTTTTCCCCGGCATCATGCTGGCCGGTCTCTACATCCTGTTCACGATGATCATGGCGCTGCTCAATCCCAAGCTTGCGCCGAAACTGCCGCCCGAGCAGCGGAACGTTCCAGTCGGAGAGGTAGCGTGGTCGCTGCTGACCTCGTTCGCGCCGCTGTTCGTGCTGATTGCGGCGGCGCTGGGCTCGATCGTGTTCGGCCTCGCCACGCCTTCGGAAGCGGCGGCCATGGGCTCGCTTGGCGCGCTGATCCTCGCGGTCATCTATGGCGCGGATTATTCCCGGACCTGGGCGCTGCGGCTCGTGCAGGGCTACGGCATCCTCGCCAGCCTCCTGGTCGTCTATCTCCTGGTCTGCGCTTTCACGGCCGTCAACGTCGACCGCCGCGTTCTTGGAGCCATGGGGTTCATCACCATAGCTATCGGCGTCGTTCTCATTCCCGGCAGCAAGTTCACCCTCGGAACGCTGAAGGAATCGGTGTTCCTGACAGCCCGCACCACCGCGATGGTGTGTTGGCTGTTCATCGGTTCATTCCTGTTCTCGGCGGTCTTTGCC
>JAEWHY010000413.1 GCA_023387555.1 Pseudomonadota bacterium | reverse complement strand
GAAGGGCGCGGCCCGCTGTTCGAGGTGTTCGTCGGCAGCGTCGCCAAGCAGATCATGACGGAGCTGCCATGCGATGCGCTGGTGCTCCGGCAGCAGGAATCGACTGAGGCGGATTGACCCCGTCCGTGACCCGGCTCCCGGGCCGGGCTCACACCAGCGGCTGATCGACCAGATGGACGATGCCGGCGACCTGCTCGACCGGCATCACAAAGGCGAGGCCGTGCCCGGGTGCGGTGAGATCGGCGGCGCGCACGATCTCCGCCAAAATCCTGTCCTTGATGTCGGTCGGCACCAGCGACAGCACGATCTCCTTTTCCGGCTCGATCTGGATGCCGAACACCCTCTGCTGCTCGTTGCGGCCAATGCCGCGCCCGAACAGCACCGTGCCGCCATGGGCGCCCGCCTTCATGGTGGCTTCGAGCACAGTATCGCCCCAGCCCTTGCGAACGATGCTCACGATCAGACACGGATTGTGCATCGCAATCACTCCCGCTCACAGGTTTTCAGTCGGACAAGAATGCCCAGGAACATGACGGACATGATGGGCGCCAATGCAATCAGGGAGACGAAGCCGAAACCGTGCACGATCGGGTCCTGGTCGTCCATCGCCGCCGATGCGCCGAGCGCCAGCGCCAGCAGAAAGCTGTTGGCCAGCGGGCCGGTCGCGACGCCGCCAGCATCCACCGCGATGGCGACGAAATCCTTCTCGCAGAACCACATCAGCACGATCACTGCCAGATAGCCCGGCACCAGCAGATACAGCAACGGGATGCCGAACGCGATCCGCAGCATGCCAAGTCCGACCCAGACCGCGACCCCGACGCAGACCGCATAAAGGATCACGCGGCCGTGGATCGCGCCGTTGGAGGCGTTTTCCACCTGCTCGGCGAGAATGCGCACCGCCGGCTCTCCCCATGTCGTCAGGAACCCCAGCGTCAGCCCGATCAGGACGAACAGCCAGGTCTGGTCGAGCGCTCCGAGCGCCTGCCCGATTGCGCGGCCGAACGGCAGGAAGCCGATGCCGATGCCGACCAGGAACAGAAACAAACCGACGGCGGCGATCGCGGTCCCTTTGAGGATATCCGCCACGGCCCGTTGCGGGAGCTTGAGCAGGAAGATCTGGAACAGCATGAACAGCACGGCCAGCGGCACGACTGCGAGCGCGACGCTCCACGCGGTATCGGCAATCTCGTTGGCGAGCAGCGCGATCATGACAGCAGCAGCCCCATCACGAGCAGCGCAATGATCGGCCCTATCGAGGCAAAGCCGAGAAGCCCGAAACCGTCGGACACCGCCGAGCGCCCGGCCAGCACCGAACTCAGTCCGATCGCCAGCGCGATCACCACCGGCGCCGACAGCACACCGGTGGTGACGCTGCCGGAATCGAACGCCACGGGGATGTATTGCGCGGGGGTCGCCAGGGCCAGCAACAGCATGATCGCATAGGCGCCGGCGAGCAGATATTTCATCGGCCAGCCGAAGATGATGCGCACCATCGCCACCGCGGTCAGCACCGCAAGTCCGAAGGCGATGACATAGAGCACCAGCGTCCCGGACATGCCGCGCGAGGACACCGCATCGATCTGGCCGGCCAGCACCAGGACGTCCGGTTCGGCGACGGTCGTCGCAAAGCCGAAAGCGAAGGCGACGGCGATGATCAGTGTCAGCGATCCCTTCTTCGGCAGTTCGGCGCCGGTGAAGCGGCCCATCGGCAGAATGCCGAGGTCGACGCCCGCGAACAGCAGCATCATGCCGGCAATGGCCAGCACGCTGCCCACCAGGAATTGCACGAACAATTCGACCGGCGCCTGGACGATGGTGAACTGAAGCACGCACACCATCCCGATCAGGGGCGCGACCGCCTTCAGCACCTCGATCAGCTTTTCCTTCAAAAGCGCCTGCATGGTCCGCACCCTATCCGCGGCGACGCGCGGGGCAAGCTGCCAATGGTCTCGGGCTTGCTCTCGGGCTTGCCGCTGGCGAATCGGCGGCCGCTTGCATTCCCGCTGCGGCCGGGCCAACCATACGCAATGCGCACCAGCCGCACCCTCGACCCCTTGGCCTTCGGCGTCAGCCGCGATCACGGCTTCGTTCCGGACGACGACCCGCTCGACGCCCTGCCGCCGGCCTTCGCTGCCTGGGACGAGCTCGTGCCGATCCTTCCGGCTCTGATCATGAACCGCGAGGTCCAGCGCTGGATCGCCGCCATTCCCGAACTGGATGCCGCTGCGCTCGCCGGTGACGCCGAACAGGAACGCGGCGCCCTGGTCCTGTCGGCGCTGGCCATGGCGCATGTCTGGGGCGGCGCCGAACCGGAGTTCACCCTGCCCCGCAACATTGCGGTGCCGTTCATGGCGCTGTCGCAGCGGCTCGGGCGGCCGCCGATCGTGATGCATGCGTCGCTGGTCCTGAACAACTGGCGACGGCTCGACCGCACGCGCCCGGTCGCGCTCGACAATATCGACACCCAGGCCACTTTCACCGGCTCGTTCGACGAGAAATGGTTTTATCTCGCGACGCTCGGCGTCGAGCTGGCCGGCGCGCCCGCCATCGTTGCCCTCGCCGCCGCGGTGAATGCGGCGCAGGCGAACGACAACGATGCACTCGCCGATCACCTTGTGTCGCTCGACGCCGGCATCCGGCAGATGACCGCGGCGCTGATGCGCATGACCGAACGCTGCGATCCTTACGTGTTCTATCATCGCATCCGGCCGTTCCTGGCGGGATGGCCGGCTCCGGGCGTAACCTATGCCGGCACCGGTACGCCGCCGCAGGTGTGGGCCGGAGGCAGCGCCGCTCAAAGTTCGCTCCTGCAGGCGATCGATGCGGGCCTCGGCATCGAGCACGAGCATGCGAGCACCCGCGATTTCCTCGCCGCCATGCTGCAATACATGCCGTCGAAGCATCGCGCCTTCGTCACCGCGCTGCGCGAGTTCAGCACCATCCGCACGCGCGCTGGGAATGGCCCGGCGCGTTTGCGGGACGCGTATAACGCCTGCATCGCCGGAGCCGATGAATTCCGCAGAAAGCATATCGGCCTCGCCTCGCACTACATCGTCAAGCAGGCGTCCGTGCATGTCGGGCCCGGCACCATCGGAACCGGCGGCACCGATTTCGTCGAATTCCTGCGCGAGTCCCGCATCGAGACCGCGCGCTCTGCGCTGACATAGAGCGTTTTCGAGCGAAGTGGACACCGGTTCGCGTGAAGAAAACGCGTCAATGCAAGACTCTAGCATCGCCATAACGGCGAGAGGCCGGCGGTTGCCCGCCGGCCTCTCCTGTTGTCGCGTGACCGGATGCGGCTCTATCAGCGGCCGCCGCGCGGTCCACCGCGCATCCCGCCGCCGAATGCATAACCGGGCAGCACTTCCTTCGCGACCGCGACCTGCTTGCCGTCGAGCGTATTCACAAGACCATCGACAGCGGCATTCACGCTGTCCTGCTCCTTGCGGCGCTGCTCGATCATGGAGTCGCGGAACTTGCGGTGCTCTTCCGCCGACATCCGGCTAATGGCGCCCCGGTCGAAGCTGTCGCGACGCGCACGGCGGGCGTCGGCGACCTCTTTCAGCGTGGACGTATACTTCGTCCAGGCCTGCTCCTGCGCCGGGGTCACGCCAAGCTCCTTCTTGACGCTGTCCAGCCGGGCCGGATTGAAGGCGCCGCCGGAATGGCGCGGCCCATGTCCGTGATGGCGTGCACGATGCTCGCCGTGCCGGCCATGGCCGCGGCCGTGATGGCGCCAGCCGCGCTCGCCGCAGCGCTCCTTGTCATAGCCGCGATCGCTGCGCTCAGAGCGCGAGCCTTCGCGAGAGCCGCTCTCGCTGGCGGCCACCGCATGGGTCACAGCGACGCCGCTCAGTCCGGCCACAAGAACGGCGGGAATAATCCAGTTGCGTTTCATTTCCGTCTCCGACTTTGCGCAACGCTAAGGGTTGCATCGGGAGATCATGATCGGCGGCCTTGGCGTAAGTTTTTCAGAACCGGCGGAGTTTGTGTCAGCTTGTGTCAGCGGCCGGGCACGTCACATCCGGTTGCAACATTTCCACGAATTAACCCGCGGCCTTTCCG
>JAEWHY010000374.1 GCA_023387555.1 Pseudomonadota bacterium | reverse complement strand
GATTCAGGCTGTTCATGACGCGATGCTGCAATTCGCGCAGCAGAAACGTCTTCTGTTCCAGAAGTCCGTTGATTGAGTCCGACATGCGCGACAGCGCGGCGCTGAGTTGTCCGAGATCGGTGCGCGGATCGAGTTTCGGAAATGGTACGTCGGTCTCGCCGCGTTCCCTGCGGTTCACGACCGCGACGATCTCGCGCAACGGGCGCCGGATCAGCACATTCGCCGCCCAGAAGATGCCGGCGACCGCCAGCATGACGGCGGCCAGCGCGAACCAGAAGCTGCGCCAGGCGGTCTGGCGCACTTCGCTCAAGGCGATGTCGCGGTCGATACTAACCGCCGTCAGCAAACCGCTTGGCATCTCGCCCAGCGGCGCGAAGCCGACAATCTGCGCCCGCCCGCTGGCATCGGTTGCCGCCATCACATCGCCCGTCGAAATCCTCGCTGTTGGAAACACCGCCCTGGCGATGGCCCGCGCATCCTCCTCGCCCTGATGGGGGATGGTGAAGACGAGGCTGCCCTCACGGTCCATCACGGTAATGCGATAATTGCTGCGCCAGGATCGCGTCGACAGATTCTGCGCCATGCGCTGCGGATTGAGGACCAGAACGATCACCCCGCGATCGACGCCGTCGCCCTTGTTGAACGGCATCGAGATATGGATGGATGCCGCGTTGGTGACACGGCCATACACCAATGTGCCGATCGTGAGATCGCCGGTTTTCATCGGCCCGTCGAAATACAACCGGTCCTTCACCTCGAGATCGGGCGGAACCGGGATCGTCGAGCAGGCGAATTTGCCGTTGGGATCGATCACCGCCGCCTGACGGTAGGCCGGCAACGCAGCAAGCACCGATTTGAAATACGAAACGCATTCCTCCTCGTTTTCCGGCACCGCGGGATGCCGGCCCATCGCAATCATGAGCTGCCGGCTGCCCTCCACGATCTGCGCGAGTTCGGCGGCGACCAGCCGCGCTGCGGCGAGCGCTTCCTCGCGCGAGTCCCGTTCCAGAAACGATTGCCAGCGCAGGGTGTTGTAGGCCGTGAGCGCAAGCGGCGGCAAAAGCGCAACCAACATCAGGATTGCAAGCCTGTAGCGCAGGGTCATTTACGGTCCTGCTGGTTCTGCCACCGCTTTTTGGACGGAAAGCCTAGCAGAGGTTACGACAAGCCGCGCACATTCCTAGGGAAATCGCTATCATCCATAATAGCACTGGACGTCGCATGGTTGCGGCATCGATGCTGCATGCAACGCGCATTGTTTTTTCTGATCTATAATCGCGCGCAGACGCTGAACCCGACATCGATGACCTCGGTATTGCGGTCGGCCGATCGCGACCGCCGGCATCACGGCGGAGCACGTGTGCGGGCTACGGCACCAGCACCGCAGCACCGACGAACCGTCCGGCCCGAAGATCCGCCAGCGCCTCGTTCGCGCGCGCAAGCGGATAGACCGTGGTCGTGGTCTTTACGCCCGCCATCGGCGCGATCGACAGGAATTCGGTCGCGTCGCGCCGCGTCAGGTTGGCGACCGACATGATGTGCCGCTCGCCCCACAACAGGCGATACGGGAATTGCGGGATGTCGCTCATATAGATCCCGCCGCATACCACGCGCCCACCCTTGTGCACGGCCTTCAGCGCCTGCGGCACCAGCGGTCCGACCGGCGCGAAGATGATCGCGGCGTCGAGCGGCTCCGGCGGCAATTCGTTCGACCCACCGGCGAATTGCGCACCGAGCGAGCGCGCGAGCGCCTGCGCCGCCTCGTCGCCCTCGCGCGTGAAGGCGTAGACCTCGCGTCCCTGCCAGCGGCAGACCTGCGCTATGATATGCGCCGCCGCGCCAAAGCCGTAGAGCCCGATCCGCCGTCCTTCGCCGGCCTTGCGCAGCGAGCGCCAGCCGATCAGCCCGGCGCACATCAACGGCGCCGCCGCCACCGGATCGTCAAAACCCGTGAGCGGAAACGCAAAAGCCGCATCGGCCACCACATGGGTCGCGAAGCCGCCATCGCGCTGATAGCCCGTGAATAAGGCGTAATCGCAGAGATTTTCCTGGTCCGCGAGGCAATAGGGGCAATGGCCGCAGGTATGTCCCAGCCAGGGAATGCCGACACGCGTGCCCGGAGCCGGCGCGCTGACGCCCTCGCCGCGCGCCTCGACGATGCCGACGATCTCATGGCCCGGCACGAGCGGCAGGGCCGGATCGGGCAATTCGCCATCGACCACATGCAGATCGGTGCGGCAGACCGCGCAGGCCTCGACGCGCACCAGCACTTCACCAGCGCCCGGTCGCGGGGTGGCGCGTTCCTCGAGCCGAAGCGGCTCGCCGATGGCATGGAGCACCATCGCCTGCATGGCGATCTCTCCGGGCGTTATAAATCGCTCGCGGAAGCCTGCATCCTGTACCAGCCTTCTATACGAGCCCTTATACGAGCCTTGCCAAGATTCTGCCAAAGCATTCCAATACCCCGTGCGTAAGGCCCGGGGAGCCATTTCCATGATCAGATCCGGTTTTCGCCTTCCGGCCGCGACGGCATTGTTTCCGGTCGCGGGCGCGCTACTGGTCAGTCTTGTCTCTGTCTCCGATGTGCGCGCGCAAACCGCAACCTGCGACGACGCCGCCGAAATTGCGGCGCTGCCCTCCCCGCTCGCGCCCTGGAAAGGCGCACCGCTCCGCGTGATCTTTGCCGCCGAGAAACCGCTGTCCGGCGAATTGTCCCTGATCGCGCCGAACGGCCAGGTCGCGGTGGCCTCGCGCGAGCGCCGCGGCGGACCGCCCTATTTCTGGCTGGCCGAGGTCGCATCCCCAGCGGCCGGCAAATGGCAGGCGCGGCTCACCCGCGACGCCGTGCCCGCCGAATGCCGCACCATCACCCGCGAGATTGCCGTCGCCGCAACGCAGCCGCCGCGGCCCGCAGGCTCGAAGACCAGCGTCTGGCCGATCCGCAATTCCTGGAATCGCGAGACCGAAAACCTCTATTCGGCCTGGATCGAAAAGCTGTTCGAGGCGCCGCTCGACACCTCGCCGTCATGGCCGGCGTTGCATGTCGTGCTGCGCGATCCGGCGCGCAACGTGCTGCATAACCATCTCGGCCTGCGCGAGGACTCGATCAATCTCTACATCCGCCCCGATTGCGCCGACCTGCCTTACTTCCTGCGCGCCTATTTCGCCTTCAAGATGGGCCTGCCCTACGGTTACGCCAAATGCACCCGCGGCGGCGGCGGCCATCCGCCACGCTGTCCGGTCTGGTGGAATATCGAGAAGGAAGAGCCGCGGCCCGAGGCGCCCGAGGATATCGTCGCCGCCGCCGATGCGCAGGCAACCGGGGCCCTGCAATCGCGCGGCCTCTTCGACATGTTCAAGCCGCAACAGCAGCAGCCCCTTCAGTCCGATTCGAGAGCGGCGCAGTCCCAGCAGAGGACCGCCCGCGCGACACCCGGCTTTGCCGTGCCACCACCGCCTCCCGGCGCCGCGACGACGGCCAAGCCCGCAGCGCCGGTGCGTCCGCCTCGGCCGACCTCGCTCGCGCTCGGTTTCGGCCATTATCTGCAATACAGCATCGCCGACGGCGTGCATTCGGGCGCCGGGCGCACCCGCGCCGCCGACGAAGGCTCGGATTTCTATACCGTGCCGCTGACCGAAGATAACCTGCGGCCGGGCACGGTCTATGCCGATCCTTACGGCCATCTCCTGATCATCGCCAAGCGCGTGCCGCAGACCGAAGGCAATGCCGGCGTCTTCCTTGCGGTCGATGCGCAGCCCGACGGCACGGTCGCGCGCAAGCGGTTCTGGCGCGGCAACTTCCTGTTCGCGCAGGACCCCGCGCTCGGCGATCCCGGCTTCAAGCGCTTCCGGCCGATCGTGCGCGACAAGGGCGGCGCCTTGCGCCGTCTCACCGTCGTCGAGATTTCGAAGAACCCGAATTATTCCGATTTCTCGCTCGAGCAGACCAAGCTGTCGGTCGAGGGCTTCTACGACAAGATGGATGACGTGATGTCACCCGATCCGCTCGACCCGCTGCGCGCGATGAAGGAAGCCATCACCTCGCTGGAGGAGCAGGTGAAGGCGCGCGTCACTTCGGTGGAGAACGGCCGCAAGTATCAGCTCAGCGGCAAGGGCGATGCCTCGATGCCGGACGGCGCCGCGATCTTCGAGACCACCGGCGCGTGGGAGGATTTCGCGACGCCCTCGCGCGATCTGCGCCTCCTCATCGCGATGGATGTGGTGCGCAATTTCCCCGATCGCGTCGCGCGCCGCCCCGAACGCTATGCGATGCCAAAAGGCAAGGACGTCGCGCAGGTGAAGTCCGAACTGCAGGCGGTGCTGGCGCAGGAACTGGCGTCACGCAAATTCTCCTATCCGCGCACCGACGGCTCGCAATGGACGCTGTCGCTGAAGGACGTGATCGACCGCATCGGCGATCTGGAGATGGCCTACAACGTCAACGATTGCGTCGAACTGCGCTGGGGCGCGAAGGAAGGCAGCGAGGAATTCGCCACCTGCAAGCGCCGGGCGCCGCAGGGACAGCGCGCCAAGATGACGGACTATCGCCCCTGGTTCAGCGAACGGCGCCGGCCGCCGCGGACGTGACGGGATCACGTCCGGACGGCAGGCGGATGAACGACAGCATGATCCGGCCTCACATCATCATGCGGCGATCTCCTGAGGCGCCGACGCCGCAAGATCGAGAACCAGCGCCGGTTCGGAGGCCGCGAAGATTTCGGCGCGGTTGGCGCGCGGCGGATAGATCCAGACGGTGTTGATC
>JAEWHY010000358.1 GCA_023387555.1 Pseudomonadota bacterium | reverse complement strand
CCTTGAACGTATGCAGGAACCTCGCCTGCGCGTCATGGCCCGGCTTGTCGTCGAAGCGATAGCTGAGAACTGATGTGCGGTTCGATCCGATGCGATGATTGAATTCGAAGCGGACGACAGCTGCGTTCTCGAAGCAGGTCAATTGCAGCGAGCCGAGTTGCAGCTGATCGTAAGGATAGCGTAGCTCCTGCTGGCGCGTGTTCCGGCTGCGGGCGCTGAGCTGCGCCGCCCCGGTCGGCTTGCCCAGAATACGATCCTGGCCGCGCTCGATTTTCCACGCGCCGGCGTCCGGCTCCGTCGCCGTGACACAGCCGCCCAGCACCGATATCGCGCCAAGTCCGGCTAACGCTCCGATGATCGCGATCGCACGCAACGGAACAGCTCCCCGATACCTCCATTCTGACTCGCCCAAGGGTTGCAGGCAAGCCGGATCCGCTTCAAGGGCCTGCGGCCTCAAATTTTGACGGCGTTTTTTGCAGCGCAACTTCGAGGCGGAGCACGCGTTAGGCCTTCACGCGAAAGCCTTGGCGCACAGCTTGCTTGTTCAACGTGCCGGGACCAAACCCGAACGAAAGAAGAAAAGCCATGTCGCACTCGCTGACCAACTGTAACGAGTCACGGACGCATTCCGATCCGGTGCACGGAGCACTGCCCCCGGAGGACCCTCAAGGGGCAGATCGAGGCGCAACCGAAGGCGCATCCGGATGGCGCCGTCGGAATGTCCTTTGGGCCCTGACACTTGCCGTCACCGCGGCGCTTGCGATCGCAGGCGTCGCGCTGGCCGGAGAATATCATTCCAATCCATGGCTCTTGTCCTGGATACCGGCCACCTGCTGCGTCACCAACGATTGCTGCTGGGAAGTCTCCGAACGCGAATTGCGTTCGTTGCCCGATGACGAGTGGGAAGTCCGGTCGACCGGACAGGTCCGCAAGCGCACCGGCTGGTCCCCTGACGGCAAGTTCTATCGATGTGCCTGCGACTACGACAACACCGAAAAGCACTGGGTCAAGCATCAGGGTGCGAATACGCGATGCATCTTCGTACCGATGCGATCCGCGGCCGCCTCCTTTCCGAAGCAGCGGCCCGCGCATTGATGTCGTAGGCTCCGCGGGACGGGACGGTCCCGCAGTTGACCGGATTGCCGTTCGCTGCGCGCGGCGGGCCGGCCAGTTGCACCCGGCCCCCGGATCGGTATGTGTTGCTGCCGATTGTTGTAGCAATTCCCTGGGGGGCTGCCGATGCGTTACCGCTGCGCCGTACTCGACGATTACCAGAATGTGGCCCTGCAGATGGCCGACTGGTCGAACGTGACCGGGGATATCGACGTTACCGTTTTCAACGAGCGGCTTGGCGACGAGGCTGCGGTGGCGCGCGCCCTGCAGGGCTTCGACATCGTCTGCATCATGCGGGAACGGACCCCGTTCCGGCGCAGCCTGATCGAGAAGCTGCCTGACCTGAAGCTTCTCGTGACCAGCGGTCTGAAGAATGCCGCCATCGACGTCGCCGCGGCGACCGAGCGCGGCATCACCGTCTGCGGCACGGATGGCGCCAAGCACCCGACCGCTGAACTCGCCGTCGGCCTGATGATCGACCTGGCGCGCAACATCAGCATCGAAAATGCCCGGATGCATGCCGGCGAGGCCTGGCAGGCTACGGTCGGCATGGATCTGAGCGGCCGCACGCTCGGGCTGATCGGCCTTGGCAATCTAGGCCAGCGCGTCGCCCGCGTCGGCCAGGCTTTCGGCATGAATGTCATTGCCTGGAGCCAGAATTTGACGCCGGAGCGATGCAAGGAGCACGGCGTCACCTACGCGACCAAGGCCGACCTGTTCCAGCAATCCGACTTCATCTCGATCCACCTCGTGCTGTCCGACCGGACCCGCGGCCTGGTCGGCAAAACCGATCTCGCGATGATGAAGCCGACGGCCTATCTCATCAACACCTCGCGCGGGCCGATCGTCGATGAAGCGGCGCTGGTCGCGGCGCTTGCGAACAAAACGATCGCCGGCGCCGGCCTCGACGTGTTCGACGTCGAACCGTTGCCGCGCGATCATGTCCTGCGCACGCTGCCCAACGCGCTGATCACCCCGCATCTCGGCTATGTGACGCAGGAAGGCTACCGGCAGTTCTACGGCGGCACCGTGGACGCGGTGCGCGCCTGGCTCGACGGCAAGCCGATCCGGGTGCTTGGCTAGCCTGCAGGCCGCGGGCTTGACCGGCGCGGCGATCGAACGACAAATCACGTCGATGCAAAAACACACATGGCCGGCCAAGTCCGGCCATGACCACAACGGGGGAGGACTGTCATGCAGCCGCGCGAACGTGTCGCGTTTTCGCCGATCGAGACCCGCCCGAAGCTGAGTTTCCCCGATGGCGTGCGCCTCGTGATCTGGCCGGTGCTGGCGCTTGAGGACTGGGACATCTCGCGCGCCATGGCGCGCATGGTGATCGTGCCGCCGCAATTGCAGCCGCTCCTGCCTGACCATCCGAACTGGAGCTGGCACGAATACGGCATGCGGGTCGGCTTCTGGCGCATGAAGAAAATGCTGGAGCGCGTCGGCGTCACTCCGACCGTGCCACTCAACGCGAAGGTCTGCGAAAGCTATCCGCAGGTCGTGGAGGCCTGTCTGAACGCGGGCTGGGAGCTGAACGCCCACGGCTACGAGCAGATCCCGATGCACAAGGTCGAGGATCAGCGCGGCTCCATCAACAAGGCGATGGACGTGATCGAAAAGTTTTCCGGCAAGCGTCCGCGCGGCTGGTTCGGTCCCGGCCTCACCCAGACCTTCGACACGCTCGACTATCTCAGCGAGGCCGGCGTTGAATATATCGGCGACTGGGTGCTGGACGACGAACCCGTCACCCTGAAGACCACGCACAAGCCGGTTGTGGCGCTGCCCTACAATTTCGAGATCCACGACATCGTGCTGTGGACCGCGCAATATCATCCATCATCGATGTTCTACGATCGCGCGATGGATCACTTCGATGTGCTGTACGAAGAGGCCGCCGAACGGCCGAAGATCATGGCGGTGTGCTGCCATCCCTATCTGTCCGGCGTGCCGCACCGGATCGGCCATGTCGAGCGCACCTTCTCCGAACTCCTCAGCCGCCGCGGCGTCGTGTCCTGGACCGGCGCGCAGATCCTCGACTGGTATCTTGGCCAACAGAAAGCATCGTAATGTCCGTCTCCGTCCGCTCGGCCTTCGTGCCGCATGACCTGAAGGCTCCGATTCCGGGCGCGGCAAACGGTCCGCTGGCCGGTCTCTCGGTCGTCATCAAGGACATGTTCGATATCGCCGGCGAGCGCACCGGCGGTGGCAATCCGGACTGGCTGGCGGCCCAGCAGCCGGCGACGAAGAACGCGGTCCTGGTCCAGAAACTGCTCGATGCCGGCGCGACCATCACCGGCAAGACGATCTGCGACGAGTTCTTCTACTCGATCGCCGGCGTCAACGCGCATTACGGCACGCCGGTCAATCCGCGCGCGCCGGGACGGCTGCCCGGCGGCTCGTCGAGCGGCTCGGCTTCGGCTGCGGCCTCCGATGCTTGCGATTTCGCGATCGGCAGCGACACCGGCGGATCGGTGCGGATACCGGCCTCGTTCTGCGGGCTTTATGGCATCCGCACCACCCATGGCCGCGTCGATCTCACCGGCGCGATGGCCATGGCGGAATCCTTCGACGCCGCCGGCTGGTTCGCGAATGCACCGGA
>JAEWHY010000326.1 GCA_023387555.1 Pseudomonadota bacterium | reverse complement strand
GCGCTGACCTTCGCGCCGCTTGACCGGCTGGAAGGCTCGGCGCCATCCGGCTCGCTCTGGGCGATGATGCGGCGGCGCTACGAATCCTACAAGGACGCCGTCGTGCGCCCGTTCTACCGCGATCACATCGCCCGCCTCGACCGCCAGATCGTGCTGGTCGACACCCTCACCGCGCTGAACGCCGGGCCCGATGCCATTCGCGATCTGGAACGCGCACTGACCGCGATCCTCGACAGCTTCAACATCGGCCGCAACTCGATTCTTTCCGCGCTGTTCGCGCCGCGCATCGACCGCATCCTGTTCGCCGCCACCAAGGCCGATCTCCTGCACCACACATCGCACGACCGGCTGGAGCGCATCCTCGAACGCCTGGTCGCAGACGCCACCAAGCGCGCCGATTATTCCGGCGCCCGCATCGATGCGATCGCCATGGCCTCGGTCCGCGCGACCAGCGAGGCCCATGTCGGCGGACCGCACGGCACGCTGCATGCCATCATGGGCACGCCGCTCGCCGGCGAACACGCCGGCGGCCGCTCGTTCGACGGCGAGTCCTCGATCGTGATCTATCCCGGCGACCTGCCGGAGAAGCCGGACGCGATCTTCGATCCGGAGAGCCGCTTCCGCGGCCTGTCCACCACACCGTCGGACGATACCGATTACCGCTTCCTGCGATTCCGTCCGCCGGCGCTGGAGCGCACCGATGCCGGCATCCCGGTCCTGCCGCATATCCGTCTCGATCGCGCGCTCGAATTCCTGATCGGAGACCGTCTGCGATGACCGCCCGTCCGCGCAAGCCCGCGATCTTCTCGCCCGACGATCCGAATGTGGTCGTGACCGTCGCGAAGGAAGAACCGCTGATCGACCTGCTGCAGCAGGCCGACGCCGAAGCGGTGCAGCTTCCCGCCGTTGCTTCGGCTAAAAAAGCGCAGCGGCGCTTTCCCTGGCGAAGCATCCTGTTCGGCGCAGTTGGCGGCCTGATTTCGCTCGGCGTCGGACTTGCGGTCACAAAGCTGATCGAGGACCTGTTCGCGCGCTTCGAGGCGCTCGGCTGGTTCGCCGCAGGTCTCGCGGGCCTCGCGCTAGCGGCCCTGCTCGCCATCATCGCGCGCGAAGTCGCCGGCCTGTCGCGGCTCGCCAAGATCGACAACCTGCGCGAACGCGCGACCGAAACGCTGCGCAGCGACAGCCGCGCTGACGGACAGGCCATCCTGCGCGAACTTCTCGCGATCGAAAACCAGTTGCCGCATCTTGCGCGGAGCCGCGCGAAACTCGAGGCGCATTTCTCCGAGATCATCGACGGCGCAGATCTCATCCGTCTCGCCGAGCGCGAGTTGATGGCGCCGCTCGACCGCGAGGCGCGCCAGCTCGTCAGCAATGCGGCGAAGCGCGTCTCGATCGTGACCGCGGTATCGCCGCGTGCGGCGATCGATATTTTCTTCGTGCTGATCACGGCGCTCGGTCTCGCGCGCAACCTTGCACTGCTCTACGGCGGACGGCCCGGCACCCTCGGACTGATCCGGCTGATGCGGCATGTGATCGCCCACCTCACCATCACCGGGGGCATGGCGGCGGGCGACAGCCTGATCCAGCAGGTGATCGGTCACGGTCTCGCCGCCAAGCTTTCGGCGCGGCTCGGCGAAGGCGTGCTCAACGGCCTGCTCACCGCGCGGCTCGGGATCGCCGCGATCGAGGTGACGCGGCCCCTGCCCTTTGCCGCGCTGCCGCGGCCGACGCTGACCGAAGTTGCCGGCGGCGTGGTCAAGAGCGCCGAGAAGGCGGACGGGAAGTAACTTTCACTGCATCAAAGACATCGGGCAGTTGTCGTGGGCGTAGCCGCCGACAGGATGGGGCCATCCTGGCTCAAAGGTATTATGGATCGCGGTGAAATATGAATGTTTCGGTCATCGAGGTCGGATAGGCTTTAGCTCACCGGCTCTGTTGTCTTGATGGTTCTGAACACCGCGTATTGATCGCGGATTGGCGCCGCTTCGATATTGCTCATAAGGTGCCCCCATGGTGTACCGGCTGAATTCCGCTGCGACGAAGCCGAGCGTAGATGGGCCATGCCAACCATCACCGCGGCATTTGTCGATGCCCGTGAGTCACTAAACAATCGCGTCGGACGCGCGATGAGCTACTGCTTTAAGCGCACAACGAGATAGACAAGAAGACTGGCAACGTGTGTTCGACGATCCGAGGATTGGAACGTACCTTCAGTTGAGGTAGAAGCATGCCAGTTGATGTAAGCCTTTGGGCAGAGTCTTTTTCCAAGGACGCGTTCCCCTCATTCCCCTGCTCTCACTGCAAAAAGGGGGGCTCTCGCTGAAGGATCGAACACTCTTGTTGCTGGAGCCGAAGTATTCGGTGGATTTGCGCCAGCACGAAGTGTGGGAGGGTGATTGGGTAACGCAGAGATTTTCTGCGGCGCTGGAATGCTCCAACTCCCAATGTGGGGAATTTAGCATAGTTGTTGGCGACACAGAGGCGATAGAAGATGCTGACGAGGAGCACGGCTGGTACTTCTATTATAAACTCCGGCCGCGTGCTTTCTTTCCAGCTCCGCCAATCATCGCCCTCCCTGAAAGCGTCCCTACCAAGGTGGAGAAGGAGTTGGAGGTTTCGTTTGCGCTATTCTGGAGCGATCTCGGCGCGGCGGCCAGCAGGATCAGGACGGCCTTAGAACGAATTCTCGATGACAAAGGAATCAAAAAGTTTGGACAGGACAAGAGGACCGGTAAACGAGTTCATTTGGCGCTAGCCAGCAGGATACAGTTATTCAATAGCAAGTACGGTGAAGACCAAACAGCGGTTATGTCTGCCTTGCGCCAATTAGGTAACGTCGGGACTCACTCGGAGACAACTCGCACGGCAGTCTTGGCTGCATACGAGCTTATCGACTTTACACTTAGTGAAATTTACGAAAAGCGAAAAATCAAGATCGCGCGCTTGGCTAAGACGGTCGCAAAAAAGAAGGGTAAGCTCAAATAGCTTGCCGAGCATTCTCCGACTTTGCGCACAATAGCGGCCAAGCGCGTCGCGCGGAGATGGTAGCGTGCTAGCCATTAAGGGCTAGCGTTTTCCCCGATGATCTCCCAGATAATTGGGAGTCATAATGACGGGGTCAAAACCCCTTGATCACGCCGGAATCCACCAGCAGGCGGTTGAAGCGACGCGCTTCGGCACCGTCCTTGCAGCGATAGAACAGCCCGTCGCAGCGCTGCAGGATCTTCTTCTGTTCGGCGAAAGTGGAATCGAGCGGCAGCCCCGCGGCCTCCTGCACCACCAGCGGCAGATAGGGCGCGTCGAGCCGGTCGCGCGCGATCGACAGGTCGGCCGGCGTGAAGTTGACGGCATCCACCGCGTAATAGGCGGTGAAGAACCGCGGGTCGCGATCCATGATGCCCTGCGCGATCTGCGCATCGGACAAATCGGGCGCGACCAGCCGCGGCGCGATCGCCGGCGGATGGTCGCCGAAGCGCACGATGAGGAAGGACTCCTCCGGATAATCGCTTTTCAGCCTGGCGAGGAAATCGCGGTAGTCGCGCGCGCTGAGCGTCTGGCGGCGGACATATTCGTCGGTTTCGTCATTGGCATTGAGCCTCGTCCAGTCCGGCGTCAGATCCGGCCGATAGCGCGTGTTCCAGGGGAAATGATTGGCGACCGTGTAGACGAACAGGAACAGCGGCGCCTCGCCTCTCTGCTTGCCGATCAGGCGCAGCGCCCGGTCGTAATAGAAGCTGTCGGGCTCGACATCGCCGGCGCCCATCTCGCGGGCGTCGATCATCCGGTCGATGCCGGCACTCTTCTGAAATCGGCGCGCGCTCAGGAACGCGCCATATGCGGGATACAGCGTGAAGGTCTTGTAGCCGCAGCGGCGCAAAGCTTCGGGAAGCCCGCGCCGGACGCGGCCGGCGGCCAGCCGCGTCACATGGAAACTCATGCGCCCGAACGAGCGCGTCGAAAGCCCGGTGAGGACATTGTATTCGGTGTACCAGGTCGGACCGCCGGCGGCTTCGGTGAGCAGCGACCGCGCCTTGCCGTCAAGCGAGACAAAGTGCCGGCCATAGTCTTCCGGCACGGTGACGCCTGGCGCGCTGCGGATATCGAAACTCGACTCGTCCAGCACCATGATGATGTGCGGCGGCCGGACGGCGGGCTTGCATTCGTCATCGGCCGGCAGCGGCTTGAGCCTACTCGCCACCGCGCGGTCGAGTTCGAACCAGCCGCCGTCGGAGAGTTCCGACAGTGACACGACCATCGAGCGCACGAAGTTCGAGACGTGGTTCACGCCCTGGAATGGCTCGTGCGGTTCTTCCGCAATGCGGTTCGACAGGACGCCGATCGCGGCGAGGCAGCCGGCTGCAACGATTGCGACGGCCGCGCGCGGAATGCGGGTGCGGTCGATGGTCCAGAGCAGGATCGCGAGGCCGACACAGCCAAGCGCGATCAGCGCCGAAACAAGACGCAACCCCGGCGTTACCGACATCAGGAAAGCGAGGCTGTTGGAATCGATCAGCATGACGTCGAGGAAGGTCGCCGTCATCCAGGTGATGTTGAACTTGAACTGCGAGACGAGGATCAGGAACTCGATCGTGCCAAGCGACAATGCGGCGGCGAGCGCGGCCCGCCGCGTCATCAGCAGGAACAGGCAGTTCAGCAAGATCCAGGTCAGCAGACACACGCCGAGCCCGAACGGGCCGTACTCGGTCTGCCAGATGCGGATCAGCGCAAAGATGTGAAATCCGGCGGCCAGAATGGCGCCCGGCCAAATCCCCTGCATGTGGCGGCGCAAGGTGGGATCGTCGCGAGACTTGGACGGGTTACTGGAAGCTGACATGACCGTGACATCCGCGTCCAAGTTAAGGCGGCGTATCAACTTGCCATAATTCTGTAACAAAACCTCCATGACAAGGGCCGAGGTGCCGCAGGCCCGGTCGCGAAGAAGTGGCGCAAAAAAAATCCTGCCAGCGCTGGCGCGCGTCTTCCGGCGCTCCTAGATTGAGTTTGTTCCTGGTGAGGGAACGCCCTTCGTTCTTCACCCAGGAGCCGTCCATGGACGCCGGCGCAAGCGCTCTTCAGCAATCCATCACATTGCAGCAGGCCAAGAAGCTCGTTCAGTGCATGGCGCACGAACAGAGCTTTCTCCTGCTGTCGCCGCCGGGCGTCGGCAAATCGGAGATGGTGTACCAGGCCGCGGCCGAAGCCGGCCTGCCGTGCCGCTCGCTGCTCGGCACCCAGATCGCTCCGGAAGACGTCAGCGGCGTGCCCAAGATCGTCGGCGAGCGCTCGGTGTTCTGTCCGCCGCGCATCCTGCTGCCTGAAATCCCGCAGACCTTCTGCCTGTTTCTGGACGAATTGCCGGCCTGCGCGCCCGACGTCCAGAAGGCCTTCTACTCGCTCCTGCTCGAGCGCCGGCTCGGCGAACACGCCCTGCCCGCCGGAACCTGGGTGGTCGCCGCCGGCAACCGCCAGCAGGACCGGGCGTTGGTGCGGGCCATGAGTTCGGCCCTGGTTAACCGCGTCACCATCCTCAACCTGCGGGTCGATGCCGACGAGTGGCAGGACTGGGCGCGCAAGAGCGGCATCCGCACCGACATCCGCAGCTATCTGTCGTTCATGCCGGATGCGCTGATGCGCGAGGTGCCGCAGGAGCCGCAGCCGTTCTCGACCCCGCGCGCCTGGGCCGAACTGTCGCGCGCACTCGACATGGCGGACGCCGCCGGCATCCTGAACCGCGACACCCGCCGGGCACTGGCCTTTGGCCGGCTGTCCTCGGAGGACGCTGCGGTGTTCTGCGCGCTCGCGGAAGATACCGTCGGGGCGCTGGCGCCGGTCGAGAGCTATATCGAGCGTCCGCAGACCTTGCCCAAGGGCGAGACCGCGCGCTGGTTCATCCTCAACGCGATCCGCCAGAATGTCGCCGCCGGCCGCCTCGGCCAGATCAAGCCTCGCGCGGTCGGGCAATTCCTGCGCAGCCTGCCGACCGAGGCACAGCTCACGCTGCTCACCGACCTCGTCGAACAATGGGGTGCGCTTGGCGCCGACAAGGCGATGCTGGCGCTGCTGCGCACGGTGACAAAGTCATGAGCGTCGCGGTCGCGATCCCATTCGACCGCAAGGCCGAAGCCGCGATCCTCAAGCGGATCGCGAACGGCCTGCGCATGGTCACGGTGCCGCTGCCGCATCTCGCCGGGCTTGCAGCCGCGGTGCGTGTCCATCTCGACTGGCGGGTGCCGACCATAGGCATCTTCGCCTCTGGGCGGCTGGTCGCCAATCCGGCGTTCACGGCCAGATTGAAGGACAACGAACTGGTGTTCGTGCTGGCGCACGAGCTGCTTCACCTGGCGCTTCGCACCCATGACCGCGCCCGCGGCTCCGGCCGGCTCGAGTTCAACTATGCGCACGACTACATCATCAACGACATCCTGCGCAGCGAACTCGGCTTTGCCACGATCCCGGCCGGCGGCCTCGACATGCCCGGAGCACGTCAGCGCTCGGCCGAGGACATCGTCATCGAGATGCGCCGGAATGCCGACCTGATGCGCTCGCGCACGCAGGTCTGGGAGGGCGCGGACGCCACTATCCGTCAGGCGCTCGGCAAAGGCCGGGGACAAGGTGACGGATCGGCGAAAAGCGACGACGCCGGAGACGTACTCGCCGACAGCACCGAGCGCGAGATGTTTCCCGCCGAGGCGCAGGACCAGGCGCAACAGAAAGCCGCGATCGATGCGGTGATCGATCGCGGACAGGCGCTGGCTGCGGCGATCGGCAGGCAGACGGCGCGCGGCACCGCCGCGGGCCGGCTGAGCGCGCAGGTCGAGGCGCTGCGCGGCCAGCTGCGGCCCGCATGGCAGCAGGCGCTGCAGCGCTGGATTGAGTCCTCGTCTTCGGGCGAGCGCACCTTTGCACGGGCGTCGCGCCGCAGCGCCGGGCGCGCCGACCTCGTGATGCCCGGCCGCCGGCGCACATCGTGGATGCTCAACGTCATCCTCGACACCTCCGGCTCGATGGCCGAGCACATCCCGATCGCTCTCGGTGCAATCGCCGACTTTTGCGCCGGCGCCGGCGTCGACCAGATCCGCGTCGTGCAATGCGACACCGCGATCACGGCCGACGAAACATTGTCTCCGGACGATCTCGCAACCTACGCGGTGCACGGCTTCGGCGGCAGCGATCTGTCGCCGGCCATGACGATGCTGGCGGACGACGCGCTGGTGCGCGCGGCCGTGATCATCACTGACGGCGAGATCGCGTTTCCGGTCGTGCCGATGCCTTACGAGGTGTTGTGGGTCTTGCCGCACGGCGCGGCGTTCAATCCGCCCTATGGGCGCGTCATCGCGATGGACGGGAGCAGGCCATGAAGGTCGTGCAGGAACTGGTC
>JAEWHY010000298.1 GCA_023387555.1 Pseudomonadota bacterium | reverse complement strand
ATGTAGAAGAATGCGCTCTCGCCTTTGCTCAGCGCGTCCACAACGCGTCCGAATAAAATAGGCTCCGCAAGTTGCGTAACCGCAATCACCACGCCGGCTGCCGCGAGGGCCATGGCGAGATACTTCTCGGGAGCAAGAAGAGCAAGCGCGCGCCTGTAGATTTCAATGAGGCCGAGCGGCTTCGTGTTCATGTTCGGATGCTATGAAGGGTTGAGAAACCGGATGCCTGTAAACGTAAAGCGAATCCCGAAACGGCCCCAGGTTCCATTAATCGGCGGCCCGGTCATTCGGGCGGCTTATATCATTCTGAGCTCTAATGACATCTAGCAAAATTGGTAATGAATCGTCCTTGCGATCGATTTTCGATCCCATCATTGCGGCGCCCTCCGATCGGCCGTATGTCGTCGCTCAGCTCGGCCAATCGCTAGACGGCCGAATTGCGACGGTCAGCGGAGACTCGGCCGGTATCAACGGCGCTGCCGCCCTCGATCATCTGCACAGGCTGCGGGCCAACGTCGATGCTGTCCTTGTCGGAATAGGAACGATCCTTGCTGACGATCCGCAGCTGACCGTTCGCCGCGTTGACGGACCGCAACCCGTCCGCGTCATCGTCGATCCGAACGGCCGGCTTCCTGCCTCGGCGCGCTGCCTGACGACAGGCACCAGCGATTGCATCGTCCTGACGAGCCGGCAAGAGCCTATGCCCAAAGGTGCCGAAGGCATCCTGCTTGAAGCATGCGCCCCGCGAATTGAACCAGCCAGTATACTGGAGGCGCTCTTCAAGCGCGGCTTGAAGAAGATCCTTGTGGAGGGCGGAGGCACCACGATCTCGCACTTCATGAACGCCGGGCTCGTCGACAGACTGCACGTCCTTCTTGCCCCCCTGATATTGGGCTCTGGCATTCCCGGTCTGTTGCTGAACCCGATCGGCAGTGTCAGTGAGGCGATCCGGCCCCAAACTTCCGTGCACGTTCTTGACGGCGGCGATGTGCTGATCGATTGTGATCTGAGGCATCAGCGGCGAGGCTAGTCCATGGATCAGCATGCCCAGTACGACGTCCAGGCGTACAAGCCGATAGCCCGCGGTCTGCACTGGTGGATCGCGTTGCTCGTCATCATCCAGTTGCCGCTTGGTCTGTACATGACCTATCGCGGTAACGAGATGCCGGGCGTCAACGAAAAGGGCGAGCCTGTCAAAGGCGTCTGGGACGCGGTGACCGGAAATCTCTACAGCTCGCATAAGATCATTGGACTGACGATTTTGCTGTTCGTCATCCTGCGGCTGCTCTACCGTTTCAGGCAGGGCGTGCCGCGCCCCGATCCCTCCGTGCCGCCGGCGCTGACCGGTGCCAGCCATTTCGTGCACTGGACGCTCTACGTCCTGCTGATCGCCGTTCCCGTTCTGGGCTATACGGCAATTTCCTACGGTGATTATCTCGAGGCTTTCGGCATTCACTTGCCCGCCATCACGGTCAAGAACGAAGACAGGGCGAAGGAAATCTTCGAATGGCACGAGACGGGGGCCATTCTGCTCCTCGTCTTTGCGCTCATCCACATCGCGGCGGCCTTCTATCACCGGTTTGTGCGTAAGGATCGCGTGGTCGAGCGGATGATACCGAAACGGTCGGTGTGAGGTAAAGAGCGCGCTTCTTTACGACGGCACTGCGAAGACGTCCGTATGCCCGACAAAGGCGCCTGTCCGCGAGACATTGACCCAGTTGACGATGACCTTCTCGTCCACGCCGCCGATTTCCGACACGGCCACCGCGTGACCACGGATCAACTCGTGGATCAGCATGCGGTCGCCACGCTCGAGCCGCCATGGGCTCTCGCCTTCCAGAACCACGTTGCCGTTAATGCGGAACTGATCGATGAGTTCGGACGCCGCAAGTGGTCCAGCCGCGGGACCGAAACCTTTGTCGCGCATCTGGTGACGGTGAAAGGCCGCGGTGATCTGGTTGTCGGCCGGACGGTGTGGCGCCCACTTCTGCAGGCCGTTGTAAGTGAGCGTGGCGTAGAACGCAGCTTTAGCCTCCGTCACGGCTTTCGCCAGCATCCGGATGTAATCTTCCGATGTGAGGTCGAAGAAAGCGGATGCCGTCACAAGCTGGGGCTTCTCATCGAGAAGCGCCTGCGTTTCGCGTGCGAGATCGGCAACGCGAAAGCGGACGCTGATCCGCTGATTGCCCTTGCTGAGAACAAGCTCCTCGCCATCGACCTCATGGCGATCGGCCCACTGGATGAGCTTTGCCTTGCCGGCATCCAACAGCGCGGGGTCGCGATCGGCAAGCGTCCAAAACTGCCGCTGGGGCAGGAGAGGGGACGTGGCACGGAGGTTGGCGCCGGTACCCGCACCGAGATCGAGCACGCTCAGTTCGGATCTCAGCGCGAAGCGGGCGGCGACCGCATTGGCGATGTCGTGGTTGCGCGCGCGCGCATCTGCACTCTCGCGCAGGTCGAGCCATTCCGGCGAAAAATCGCTCACGGCCGCAATCCTAAAATGACGGCAGCGATGCGCCGCGCCGTCTCGTGCCA
>JAEWHY010000291.1 GCA_023387555.1 Pseudomonadota bacterium | reverse complement strand
GCGCCCAGCAAGGCCGCGCCGCAGAAGATCCAGATGATGTAGTACAGTTTCTCCGGCTCGTCGAAGCTGTAACCGAACAGTGAAATCGGCGGGATGTCGCCGATGCCGCCATGCGAGCCGAGAAACTGGAAATTGCCGAAGCTGTAGTAGATCGCCATGCCCCAGGCGATGGTGGTCAGCGGCAGGTAATGTCCGCCGAGATGCAGCGTGATGTAGCCGAGGATCAGCGCGACCGCCGATGTGATGACGATCCCGGCGAGAAGGCCGATCCAGGGCGAGAAGCCTGCCGCGGTCGACAGATAGGCGGTGGCATAGGCGCCGAGCCCGACAAAGGCAGCCTGTCCGAACGAAGTGATGCCACCGCAGCCGGTGAGCAGCACAAGGCCGAGCGTGATCAGCGTATAGATGCCGATGTAATTCATCAGCGTGACGATGAAGCCGTGCTGGACCAGCGGGAGGACCGCGACGGCAATCGCCAGCAGCACAAGGAGTGCAGTACGCAACGAGGAGGACATCGCTACTCCTCCTCGTGCTCGTCGGCGTCATGGGCGGACACGTAGAACCACCGCCACAGCACGATGGGAATGATGGCCGCGAACACGATCGCGTCCTTGAGCGCGCTGTAATAGAACGAGCCGAAGGACTCCACGAGGCCGATCACAATGGCGCCGACCGCGGCGAGCGGATAGCTGATGAATCCGCCGACCACCGAACCGATGAAGCCCTTGAGGCCGACGATCAGGCCGGTGTCGTAATAGATCGTGGTGGTCGGCGAGATCAGGATGCCGGCAATCGCCGCGATCCCCGCCGCCAGCAGGAACGACAAGGCGCCCGCGCGCGTGGTCCAGATGCCGACCAGCCGCGCGCCCTCGCGGTTGATCGCGACCGCACGGAGCGCCTTGCCCGACACGGTGAAGCGGAAGAACACGAACAGGATCGCCGAGAACACCGCAGCGGCGCCGACAATGAGGATCAGTTGCAGCGGGATCGCGAAGCCGCCCACCGTCACGTCCCCCGAGACGAAGGGCTGGGTGCGCAGGCCTTCCGGGCCGAAATACAGCAGCGCCAGCCCGGTGATGGCGAAATGCAGCGCAACCGCCACCATCAGCAGGATCAGCACCGGCGCGGTCGCGATCGGCTGGAACACGACGCGGTAGATCAGCGGACCGAGCGGCAGCACGAGCGCAATGGTGAGCAGCATCGCGACCGGCAGCGACAGGTTCTGCGCGCCGATGATGAAGGCGGCGGCGACCGGTATCGCCGGGATGATGACCCAGGTAAGGAAGGCCTTCGGGATCAGGGCCAGCCGGTTCTGCCGGACCAGCGATGCCGCCTCGACGATGAAGGCCAGCGCGGCGAGCGTCAGCACCAGCCACACCGTGCCGGGCATGCGCTGCAATTCGAACGAGCCGAGCGTCAGCGCCGAATAGGCGACGAGGTCACCATAGGAGACGAAGATCACCCGTGTCACATTGAAGATCAGCACGATCCCGAGCGCCATCAGCACGTAGATTGCACCGGTGCCGATTGCGTCCTGAACCAGAAGGACGAAAATCTCGAACGTCATGCTCCCGCCCGCGCGCGACCTTCTTGCGATGTTGTTCGCGCGTTCCTTGAAGACGCCTGCCGCGTCTCGTCCCCTCGATCGCCGGACCGGCCGGCGAAAACGACATCCGGCCGGGCGAGCCCGGCCGGACCATGCTCAACAGCCGATCAGTTCGGCAGGTATTTCCACTGCCCGTCCTTGACCTGGACGAGAATGACCGAGCGGTCGTCGACGCCGTAGGACGAGCCTTCAGGGAACATGTAGACGCCGTTGGTGCCGACCAGTTCCTTGACGTTGCGCACTTCGTCGCGCACCGCCTGACGGAATTCCGGCGTGCCCGGCTTTGCCTTCTTGAGGGCGCGGCCGATCGCATCTTCGAGCGTCAGCATGCCGTCATAGGCGAAGGCCGCGAAGCTGTTCCAGCTGCCCTTGCCGTTGACGTCCTCGTATTTCTTGATGAAGTCCTCGGACACCTTCTTGATCGGATTTGAGGCCGGGAGCTGGTCGTGAGCGCCGATCGGTCCGGTCACGCCGACCACGTTCTCCACCGACTTGCCGCCGACCCGCAGATAGTCCTGATTGAACACGCCCGGCGTCGCATAGACCGGTCCCTTGAAGCCGCGTTCGGCCAGCGCGATGTGCGGGAGGGCGCCCGGCGTGCCGGACCCGCCCACCATCACCGCGTCGGGCTTCGCCGCGATGATCTTCAGCACCTGGCCGGTGACGCTGGTGTCGGCGCGCGCGTAACGTTCGTTGGTCACGACCTTGAGGCCGGCCTTGTCGGCGGCTTCCTTCAGCCCGTTGTAACAGATGTCACCCCAAGGATCGCTGAAGCCGATGAAGGCAACATTCTTCACCCCGCGCTTCTGCATGTCCTTGACCAGCGCCGCCGCCCACAGATTGGCCGGCTGCGGCATCGCGATCATCCACTTGTTCTTGTCGGCCGGAAACGCCGCAGGCGCGAGCGAGACCTGCTGCACACCGGCTTTCGACGTGACATTACCCATTGCCTGCGATGCCGGCGTATTGGAGCCGCCGATCAGGATGTCGATGTTGTCGTCGGCGATCAGCTTCTGCGCGTTCTTCACCGCGGTCGAGGGATCCGAGGCATCGTCGAGGAAGATCAGCTGGACCTTCTCGCCACCGATCTCCCGGGCGATCATCTCGACGCCCTTGCGATAGGGAATGCCGAGCGATGCATTCGGTCCGGTCAACGCCAGAACGACGCCGATCTTGACGTCCGCCTGCGCCGGTGCGGCAAGCGAGACGAAGGCTACGGCACACGCCGATGCCAGCAGTTTCTTTATTGACATTGATGTCCTCCCTGGCTCAATACCAACAAGTATGGATGTCGCCTTTTGCGGTGTCAATTCGCAAAGCTCGCAACGCTTCGCGACCTGCTGCGCCGCTTGCCAATCGAGTGGGGTCACATGCCGCTGGAAAATCCAAAGCGCATCGGCCTTGTCGGAACCGGCTCGGTCGGTTCCGGATGGGCTGCGATCTATCTCGCGCGCGGACTCGAAGTGATCGCCTGCGATCCGGCGCCCGACGCCGAAGCGCGGCTGCGCAGCTTTATCGCCGACACCTGGGATGCTCTGCAGCGCATCGGCTTCGCCACCGAACACACTGTCCCCACGGACAAGCTCACATTCGCGGCATCGGCTGGCGCCGTCGCAGCGCGAGCCGATTTCGTGCAGGAGAATGCGCCGGAAAATCTCGCACTGAAGCAAAAGGTCTACGCCGAGATCGAGGACACCGTACCGGCCGACCGCGTCATCGCTTCAAGCACCGGCGGAATTCCGCCGACGCAATTGCAGGCGAGGATGCGTCATCCCGAACGCCTCGTCGTCTGCCATCCGTTCAATCCGCCTCATCTCGTGCCACTGATCGAGATCATCGGCGGCGAGAAGACAGCACCGGAGGTCGTCGACTGGGCGCTGCGCTTCTTCACCGCGCTCGGCAAGAAGCCGATCCGCGTCGACAAGGAAGTCACGGCGTTCCTGACCAACCGGCTGCAATTCGCACTGCTGCGGGAAGCCGTGCATTGCGTCGCCGAAGGCATCGCCAGTCCACAGGCGATCGAGGACGCCATGCGCTACGGGCTCGGACCGCGCTGGGCGGTGATGGGGGCGCTCACCACCTTCACCCTCGCCGGCGGCGAAGGCGGCATGCCGCATGTGCTGAAGATCGCGCCCGAACTGCAGAAATGGATGGACGCCGGCGGCACGCCGCAACTGACCGATCCGGAGGTTCAGACGAAACTGATCGCAGCCGCCGAGGCCATCACCAGGGGCCGTTCCCTCAGCGACCTGATCGCATGGCGCAACGAACGCCTTGTCGATCTGTTGCGTGCGGTCGGTCCTGGCACCGAGAAAACCTGAGGGCTCACATGGCACGACAGGCCGTCAAGCAGCCCAAGCCCGTCCCCAAGGTCGCCTCCGAGCCGCCGCTCGGACGCAAGGACTGGATCGAAGCCGCGATCACGATGCTCGCCGAGGACAACGTCGAGGCGCTGCGGGTCGATACGCTGGCCGAAAAGCTCGGGGTGACCAAGGGCAGCTTCTACTGGCACTTCAAGGGGCGCGACGATCTCTTGTTCGCCGTGCTCGACGAATGGCGGCTGCGGATGACCAGCCAGATCCAGGCGCTGATCCTCGACCGCACCGGATCGCCGTGGGACCGCCTCGAACGCCTGCTGCGGATCGCGACATCGGCCCGGCCCGACGTGCCCGGCGGACCGTTCGAGATGACGCTGCGCGACTGGGCGCGGCGCGATTCGAAGGTTGCGGGTGTGGTGCGCGAGGTCGATGCCGAGCGCGTCCGCTTCCTCAAGCAACTCTATCGGGAGGCCGGTCTTTCGGCGAGCGACGTCGACGATTTCGCCGAACTGCATATGGCCTTCGTGATCGGCACGCGGATCACCGTGGACCCGGCCGACCGCGACGAGATCAATCGCCGTCGGCGGATCGGCATCGCGCTGCTGGTGCCACGCGAGCGGGCCAGGCAAAAGCCCTGAGAGCGCGCCCTCCCCCGGCCCGTCCCGGCTGGACGCCCTGAGACGGCTGCCTGACCTTATTAAAGCCATAAGCTGCGGGTTCTGCTTGCCGCGCCCGGCCACTGCACCTCGATTCGGGCATCCCGGAACAGTTGGAGCCACCCCAAGCGCGCATGAAACGACGCCCGATCACAGCTGCCGCGACGCTCGTCGTTCTTGCGCTTTGCGCCACCGCGACCGCCTTCGCTCAAGGCACATCGCCGCGCCCGCGCGCGGCCGCGCCGCAATGCGATCCGGCCAGCTTTCGGGTCATCGTCGATGTCGGCCATACGCCGGAAGTTCCCGGCGCGATCAGCGCCCGGGGCGTCGATGAGTACACCTTCAATCTGAAGCTGGCGCAGGCGATCGACGGCAAGCTTCGCGAGGCGGGCTTCAACCACGCGCATCTTTTGCTGGCGAACGGCGAGGCGATCCCAAGTCTCGTGCGGCGCGTCGCCCAGGCGAACACCATGTCCGCCGATCTCCTGATCTCGATCCACCACGACTCGGTGCCGGAAGCCTTCAAGTCGATGTGGGAATTCGGCGGCGTGCAGCGCAGCTACAGCGATCGCTTCAAGGGCCATTCGATCTTCGTATCGGCCGACAATGCGGACTATCAGGGCAGCCTCGCCTTCGCGAAACTTCTCGGCGCGCGGCTCAAGGCCCGCGGCCTGGAATACACCCCGCACTACAAGGAAGCCTTCATGGGCTCGCGCCGGCGGCAATTGGTCGATGCCGAGACCGGCGTCTATCGCTACGACCAGCTGCTGATCCTGCGCACCGCGCGCATGCCCAGCGTGCTGTTCGAAGCCGGCTCCATCGTTCATCGCGACGAGGAAATTCTGGTGGGTACGGAAGAGCACCAGCTGCAGCTCGCCGGCGCCGTCACCGAGGCGGTGGAGCACTTCTGCGCATCGCGGCCGGCAAAGACGCGCCGTGCCAGCACCCGCTAGGGTCTTTTCGCTGCTTTAGCCGAGCCCGTGCATCTGCAGGAATTCGACCAGCCGCTCGCGGCAGGCCTGCGGCTCCTCGAATTGCAGGAAATGCGTGGTGCCGGGGATCATCACGACGTCGACGCCGTGTTCGTCATGCGCCGCCTTGGCCACCGCAGCGGCCGGGCTGGTAAAGGGCGAATCCGGATCGCCCGCGATGATGCGCAACGGCACCCCGATCTCGCGCATGCGGTGGAACAGCGTCGGGTCCTTCTTGCTGCCGAACACTGACGCCTCGAACGCCGGCGGACAGCACAGCGTCCAGCGGCCGTCATCCATGCGCCGCACCGTATGCCGCGCCAGCAGATCGGCCTGCTCCGGCCGCCAGAGCCCGAACGCCGGCCGCCGGTATTGCTCGGCAAGCTGCTCGGGCGAGTCGAAGATCGCCTGGCGGCGCGCCGCGCGCGTTGACAGCTTGTGCGAGTCCGGCCCCTGCTGGACTTCGAGCCGGTGTCCGGCGGGCGGCGCCATTGGCGGGTCGAACACGCACACCGCATCCCAGCGTCCGCGATTGCGATAGGCATGCTCGAGCGTCGCCATCGACGACAGCGAATGCATCGCCGCGACCGTGCGGGCCGGACCGAAATGCGCGCGGATGCCCTGGAACACCTCCTCGATATCCGAGAAGAAATTCTCCCAGACATGCCCCTCCTGTGTATGCAGCGGGTTCTCGCCGTGATTGCGCATGTCGAAGGCGACGAGATCGTAGTTCTCCGCCAGCGGCAGCCAGAACGGCGCATAGGCGTTGATCGCGAGGCCGTTGCCATGGCCCAGCACGATGCGCGTCGCGCCCGGCTTGCCGTAACGGCGCAGCCGGATCACCGCGCCGTCCTTCATCGTGAGGTCGGCGCGTGCGGACGGCGGTGGCAATGTGAAGGTCTGATGGAGATTCATGCCTTGTGGCATTGCGGATGGAGACCGCACGCTTGTCCTCTGTAACGCCGGCACGGTCAAGCGCGGCGTGCTGCTCAGGATGGCTCAACTGGAAGTGGGCGCCTGATCCCTCGCGAGAGAGACCAGCGCTGTATGTTTCCGACTGCCTGTCAGGCGGCGGGCGCCTTTGCGCGCTCGGCCTTCTCCCGGCTCCAGGCTGCGAGTTCGCTATGGGCGCTGGCCTTGAATTCGGCTGCTTCCGTGTCGGTCAGCGTCTCGGTCGTCAGCTCGAGGCGGATGCCGTTCGGATCGAAGAAATAGATCGAATGGACGAAGCCGTGATCGGTGACGCCGATCACATCGATGCCGGCGGCCTCGAGCCGCTTCTTGGCGTCGTGGACTTCCTCGATCGTATTCATCTTCAGCGCGAGGTGATTGACCCACGCCGGCGTATTCGGCGACGGCACCGCCGCCTCGTTGTCGCCGAGATCGAAGAACGCGATGTAGGACCCGTCCCGCATCTGGAAGAACACATGCACATAGGGGCAATATTCGCCGGTCGAGGGCACGTGGTCGGCCTTGATCACATGGGCCAGCGGCAGTCCCAAAAGGTCCTCGTAGAAATGCCGCGTCTCCTCCGCGTCCCGGCAGCGCCAGGCGAAATGATGAAGGCCGTTGATCGGGGCGACGGAACCTGAAGCGGCAGACATTGGCATTCTCCCAAATTGGCCGACGCATGGAGCGAATGGCTCCGCGCCTTGCGTCGTGCCCGGCATGCGCCGGATTTTATCGAAGGGAGTGTAGATCGGCCGGGGGTCGAAAGACCAGATGGTCTGCCGTTGCGCATGGCAGGGTTCCCCATGCGCTTGGCGGGTCCATGCCCAACAATCCCACCAAGCAAGCCGGCATTGAGCGCACCCCTGACGGCGTGCCGGACCTCCGGGCGCATGCCCGCGCCGGAATAACGGACGTTCCTAGACCGTCACGTAACGGTGCACGATGTCCGCGTCGCGATCCATGTCGGCGCTGGTGCCGCGCCACACGGTGCGGCCCTTTTCGATCACATAGTGACGATCCGCCAGCCGCTTCAGCACCGACAGATTCTTGTCCACGATCAGGATCGATTGGCCGCGCGACTTGAGCAG